>NZ_JBHWCL010000179.1:0-18981 GCF_042735125.1 Kitasatospora sp. NPDC059599
GGGCGACGTGGTGTCGCCCCGACCGGCCTCCCGCTACCGGACCGGTGTCGGTCAGTGGACGGACGCGGCCGTCTCCGGAGCGGCCTCCCGAGGGGTGGCCGTGGCCGGCTTCGGGTGCAGGAGGCGCTCGGCGAGGTGGCCGAACAGCAGCCCGAAGGACGTCCAGAGGGTGAGCTGGATGGCGAGCGCCGCGAGGCGGAACTGCCAGAGCAGGGTGGCCGAGAAGTCCTCGGGCACCTCGTTGACGGCGGGCAGGAAGGCGAAGGCGAGGCCGACCGCCACCGCGAAGCCGAGGACGGCCACGACGGTCGCGTACCAGTTGCCCAGGCGCGGCGCGAGCCGCTTGCCGACGATCACCGAGGCGACCGCCAGCAGCACGCTGAGCGCCATCATCAGGAAGTACAGCGTGGTGCGCTTCCCGATGGTCTCCGGGTCGCCCACCGACGGCGGGTTGGCCGGGTACTTGAGGAACGGCACGAGGTAGACCGCGACCAGCGCGACGCCGGACAGCAGGGCCGCCGTGGCGCGCGGGGAGAAGCGGCCGACCCGGCCGAGGGCGAAGCAGTAGGCGAGCGCGGCGATGCCGCCGAGCGAGACGCCGAAGACCAGAACGCCCGTGGCCAGCCCGGCAGTCGACTGCAGGGACCGGCTGACGATCTCCATGGTGGGCTCGCCCGCGGAGTGGGCGTCCTCGTAGGCGATCGCGGCGTCCACCCGGGGTTCACCGAGCAGGTAGGCCACGACCAGGGCGAGCAGGCCGGCGCCGAGGCCGGCCAGCATGCCGCGGACGAGCAGGGATCTGACGGTTGCGGAGTTCACGGAATCGTCCCCTGATCAGTGGCAGGGGAAACCGAGCAGGTGGCGACCGTCGTGCACCCACTCGTGCACGTCCTCGCCGGAGATGAGGGAGGTGGCGCCCTGCTCGGCGCCGACGAAGTAGATCAGGGCCATCAGCAGGATGCCGAAGAACACGGCCCAGGGCAGGATCGCCTTGACGGAGATGGGGGTGATCGCCGGAGCGGCGGGGGCAGCGGGGGCGATGGGGTGAGCCATGGCCGACCTCCTTTGGGAACACGCGTCCCGTGTCGATGGAGCACGGACGGCAGGGCGGGTCTGACTCGCCGGGCCGAGGCGGGGACCAGGGCTGCGGCTTCACAGTGGCGCGACCGTGCCGGAGTCTCACCGGGCTTCCGCGCTCTGCCGTCTTCAGTTGTCGCAGGGACGGTACCGTGTCCGGAACCCCTGGCCAAGGGGCTGCGCGGGGGCTCACGGGCGCGCGACCGGCACGGAACAGGCAGCGGAATCCGGTACGTATGCGGTGCGAGGCCGGGTTCCGGGACGGGAGGGGAGCGAATGACGGTACGGGTGATGTTCGTCGCACCGGCGATCGGCGACGGGTTGCGCGCGGCCCGGTTCGGCGACGACGGCCCGCCGGAGGAGGCCGCGTCGGCGGCCGCCCGCGCGGCGGCGGGGGCGCTGCCGACGCCCGCCCGCAGCCTGGCCTCGCCCTCGGTGCGCTGCCGCCGGACGGCCGAGGCGCTCGGTCTGCCGGCCGAACCGGACCGGCGGCTGGCCGAGTTGGACGTCGGATCCTGGCGGGGGCGGACGCTCGACGAGGTCGCGGCGGCCGAACCGGCGGCGGTCGCCGCTTGGTTGGCGGATCCGGCAGCGGCTCCGCACGGTGGCGAGTCGGTGCTGGACCTCCTCGCCCGGGTGGGTGCCCGGCTGGACGAACTGGCCGGTGAGGCAGGACGCTTGGCCGTGGTGGCCGAGCCCGCGGTGGTCCGGGCGGCCGTGGTGCACGCGCTCGGCCTCCCTCCGGCGGTCTTCTGGCGGCTCGACGTCCGGCCGCTGTCGGTCACCGAGCTCTCCGGGCGGGCGGGGCGCTGGAACCTGCGCTGCGGGTGGGACCTCGCGCCGGCCGCCGGTTCCTGAGCCCGAGGAGGTCGGTCCGGTAACCCTGTGACACGTGACGACAAGTGACTGATCGTCACCAAAGAGTTGGGCGAGCGGGTCGGGTGGCGCGGGCTCCGGTCGCCCAGCAGCAGGAGCGGCCGACCGGAGCGCACGTGGACCCACTCGATGCCCTCATGGGTCCTCGGCTCCGGCTCGCCGCCCGGGCCGGGCGGGATGAGGAGCTTGTGGGCCCGGACGCCGCCCGGACGCCGCCCGGGCGGCCGAGGGGGACGAAGGTCGTCCCGCCCCGGACCACCGGGCGCAGAGGGATGCGCGGCCGGGCCCGTCTTCACACCTCCGCCGTCCGCCCGGAGGGCGTCGCCCCGCCGACGCGGCTTTGGGGACGGGCCCTCGCGGAGGTCAGTTGACGTACACCGCCGGGGCGCCCGGCTGGGTGGTGTCGGCGACCGGGCCGTATGCCGCGGAGAAGTACCCGTCGCCGGGGCAGAGGCCCGAGCCGCCGCTCTTGGTGAAGTGCTCGTTGCGGAAGACCAGGCTGTGCGCGGCGTTGTCGGCGTTGCCCGCGAAGGCGCCGCTGAGCTGGTAGGTGCAGGTGATGGTGCCGAACCAGCTGTTGAGCACGGCGGTGGCCTGGATCGGCCCGGCCGACCCGCCGGCGAGGGTGACCGGGAGCCCCGGGCCGTCGGAGACGGTCACGCCGTATGCGAGGTTGCCGACCGTCAGGCTGCGCACCGAGGTGACGCCGGTGACGTTGCTGGTGCACGAGCCGAAGGTCAGACCGGTCAGCGAGCCGGTGGCCGACCCGGGGGCCGCCGGGTTGGTCAGCACCTTCGCGGCGAGCTGCGAGACGGCGCAGGTGACACCGGTGGTGCTGGTGGCGGTCGAGTAGAAGGTGGCGACGGTGCCCCCGGCGAGCGGCGCGGCGAGCGCGTCGCCCGCTGCGACGGCGGCGCCGCCCGCGCTGCCGGCGGTGAGCACCGGGACGGCGGCGACGGACTCGGGCGCCGCGGACGCGGGCGCGGCGACGACGGAGAGCGCGGTGGTGGCGGCGAGGGCCGCGACGGCGGCGGCGGGGACGGCAAGGCGGCGGCTGAAGCGCATGGGAAGAGCCTCTTTCTCGGTGAGGGGCGAGAAGACGACCTTTCGCGGCTCCCGGGCGGTGGGGGCCGGGGGCTTACGACGTTCTAGGACTGGTTCTAGGACCGTGACCGTGCGCCGTCAAGGCAGTGGACAGAACTTGCTGACGTTTCGTCAACAAGGGGCCGGGGCAGCCGCCCCGCAGTCCGCCTGCGAGAATCCCGGCATGGCTGAGCACAACAGCGACCACGGATACCTGCTGGACAACCGGCAGTCGCAGGCGGGCATCCGCTTCGGCGCCCTCGCCGAACTCTTCGACCCCGTGACCTTCCGGCACGTCGACACGATCGGCCTCGGCCCCGGCATGCGCTGCTGGGAGGTCGGCGCCGGCGGCCCCTCCGTCCCGCTCGGACTCGCCGACCGCGTCGGCCCGACCGGCACGGTGGTCGCCACCGACATCGACGTCTCCTGGACCGCCCCCGCCGCCGGCGGCACCATCGAGGTCCTGACCCACGACGTCGCCGCCGACCCGCCACCGCCCGGCGCCTTCGACCTCGTGCACGCCCGACTGGTCCTGGTGCACGTCGCCGACCGCGCCGAAGCCCTCCGCCGCATGATCCAGGCCCTGCGCCCCGGAGGCTGGCTGCTCATCGAGGACGCCGACCCCGCGCTCCAGCCACTGCTCTGCCCGGACGAGTCCGGCCCCGCCGAGCGCCTCGCCAACCGGCTCCGTTCCGGCTTCCGCACCCTGATGGCGGCCCGCGGCGCCGACCTCGCGTACGGGCGGACCCTGCCCCGGGTACTGCGCGAGGCCGGCCTGGTCGACGTGCAGGCCGACGCCTACTTCCCGATCACCTCACCGGCCTGCGCCGTCCTGGAGGACGCCACGGTCCGCCAGATCCGCGCACTGCTCGTGTCGGAGGGCCTCGCCACGGACGAGGAGATCGACCACCACCTCGCCAACGTCGCCTCCGGCCGGCTCGACCTCGCCACCGCCCCGATGATCTCCGCCTGGGCCCGCCGCCCGTAGGACCTCGACCCGACGACGGCCCGCCATGGAGGCCGACGAGGGGGCGGCCGGGGGAGGGGCGGCGGACAGCCGGGGAGGGGCGACGGGCGGCGGGCCGCCGTAGAGTTCGGGCCCGTGAACCCCACCGCCGCCCCCAGCCCTGCCGACCCCGCCCCTGCCGAGCCCACCCCTGCCGACCCCGCCCCTGCCGAGCCCACCCCTGCCGAGCTTGCCGCCCTGCTCGGCGCGGTCCGTGCCGACGCCGGCCGGCTCTGCGACGCCCTCGGCGACCTGACCGACCGGCAGGCCCGCGAGGCGTCCGCACTGCCCGGCTGGAGCCGCGCCCACGTCATCACCCACGTCGCACGCAGCGCCGACGCGTACCGCCGACTGCTCGCGCTCGCCCGCACCGGCACCGCGCCAGGGCCGCGGCCGGACCGCGGCGCGCCGGACCGGGCCCTGCGGGAGGGGGCCGAGCGGGACGCGGCCGAACTCGTCGCCGACCTGCGGCGCAGCCTGGACGGGCTGTCCGACGAGGCGGCGACCGTGCCCGCCGAGCGCTGGACCGCGCCCGTCCGGGCCCTCGCCGGGTGGTGGCACCCCGCCTGGTTCACCCTCCACCGCGCCCGGCGCGAACTCCAGACCCACCACGTCGACCTCGCCCTCGGCCGCACCACGGCCGACTGGCCCACCGACTACGTGGCCTGGGCACTCGACACGACCGTCGCCACCCTGGCCGCGCGGGACTTCCCCGTCGCCCGGCTGGAAGCCACCGACCTCGGGCGCAGCTGGACCCCCGCCGCCACCGGCGCCACCGTCAGCGCCCCCGGCCACGTCCTGCTCGCCTGGCTCGCCGGGCGCGGTCCGGCCCCGGACAGCCACGCCGGCCGCACGCTCCCGACCCCACCGGTCTGGCCGCTGCCGCCCGTACCCGGCTGGGGCTGAGGGCGCGGGACTGCTCGTGCCGCATGCGGTGACCACCCGCTGCCGCGTGCAGCACCCCGTTCTCGCCCCGCTTCCGGCCCCGCCCGGAGAAGCGCTGGAGAGGAGCCTGCGGCGCAGCGGGGCCCCGACCCGTCGGTGGGGCCGAGCCCGGCCCGAGCAGGTGACTGCTTCTCACACCGCGCAGGGGGATCAGACGTCCGCCGGGAAAGCCTCACGTGCCCATCTGCCGGGATCACCCACGACGCGGGCGGAGGTTCGGCTCGATCCCGATCGCCGGGGAGACCCGCCGTCCGCCGGATGTCCTGCCCGACCGCACCGCGGCCGGCCTCGCCGCCCGGCCCCGGGGCCACGATCACGGTCGGACGACCCGCCCGGACCTCGGCCGCTCGTTCGCCGGGGGCGCCCGGTCTCCGCCCTCGTCAGGCTCACCCACTGTGACCTGCCCCTGCTCGGCGCGCCGACGGTGGCCGGGAGCCGACAGGCCACGGCAGGCCGTGCGGGGCGCGCCGCCGGTCGAGCCGGCCGGGCCCGACCGGCGTCGTCACGGGCCGTTCGAGCCACGGCTTCGGCACGCACCGCCGCCTGCTGCGGAAGCGTGGCATCAAGCCGGTGATCGCCGGCCGAGGGGTTCCGCACGGCTCCGGCGTCGGAGCCGGTGCGGCGGGTCGGGGAGGGGGCCGACGCCCGGATCCAGGGCTTCCGGCGCCGACGGATCCGCCGGGGCATCCGCGGCGACACCCATGCGGCAGTCCTCGAACCGCTCTGCCGCATGATGACCCACCACGCGTCCGAGCCTTGTGCCGGGTCTTCGGGGGAGCCGTGGCGGTCGCGTGCCGTTCGGCCGGTGGGCGAGGTGGGGCCGGGTCGGCTCCGAGGCGGTGGCAGGCGCCGCCGGGGCCGTCCGAGGCCGGGGCCGCGGCGGCGTACCGGCGGGCCGCCGACGACCGCGTCCGGACCGCGGGCGGGTAACCGGAGGGGCCGGGCGGACCGGGACGGCGCCGCGCCGATCGGTGGTACGCGTCCGACACGGTTTCGTGGACCGGCGGTCCCGCCTCGTACACCTCGACGTCGGGCGGTCACTCCTGGGAGGCGGTCGACTGGATCCACGACCCGGCGCCGACCGTCCGCCACCGACAGGGGAGGTGGCGGGCGGCGGCGCATCGGGCGCAGAATCCGGTGGCATGACCCCATGCGGCAGGACCTCCGGCGGCGCGGCCCCGCAGGGTGCGGGCCGGCGCCCGGTGCTGGTCGCCGTCAGCGGCCCGCCCGGGGCGGGCAAGACCACGCTGGCGCACGCCCTTGCCGAGGCGCTCGGGTGGCCGGTGGTCTGCCGGGACGAACTCAAGGAGCGGATGGCCGCCGACGGTCCGGAGCCCGGCGGTGACCTGGACCTGAGGACACTGGACGCGTTCTTCCGTGCCATCGACGGACACCTCGCTGCGGGGCGCAGCCTGGTGGCGGAGGCGGCCTTCCAGGACCGTCTGTGGCGGCCGGGCCTGGAGCCGCTCGCCGACCTGGCCCGCCTGCGCGTCGTGCGCTGCGTGGTCGACCCCGGGGCGGCCCGCCGGCGGATCGCGCGCCGGGCCGCCGACCTGCCCTCGCGGGCCGTCCACGCGGACGCCGCGTTCCTGCGCCGGATCGCGGCGGGGGAGCGGCCGATCGAGTCGTGGGAGCCGATCGCGCTCGACGTGCCCTGCCTGGTGGTGGACACGACGGACGGCTGGCGGCCGTCCCTGGCGCGGATCGCCGCCTTCGCCGCCGAGGACGGGTAACCGCCCGCGGTCGTCGCCGCCCGCCATCGCCGCCGCCCGGCGGTGCCGCCCGTCATCGCCCGGCGGTGCCGCCCGGCGACGGCGTTACCCTCGGCGGTATGGACGCGTCGGAAGCCGGTGCCCGGGAGCTGCCGGGCCTGCCGCAGGGCCCGGACCTGCCGGAGGGCGCGGAGGCGCCGGGCGGCCCGGCGGGATCGTCGGGCCGGGACGGTCTCGCGGAGGTGGCGGGCCTCGTCCGGCTGCTGGAGCGACGCGGCGCGGTGGTGCTCAGCGGCGCCGGCCTGTCCACCGAGTCCGGCATCCCGGACTACCGCGGCGCCACCGGCCGCCGCCGCAGCGGCACCCCGATGACCTTCCAGGAGTTCACCGGGAGCGAGGCCGCCCGGCGCCGCTACTGGGCCCGCAGCCACACCGGCTGGCCCGCCTTCGCCCGCGCCCGGCCGAACGCGGGCCACCGCGCGGTGGAGCGGCTGCGCCGCTCGGGGCACGTCGCCGCGGTCATCACCCAGAACGTCGACGGGCTGCATCACGCGGCCGGGACCCGGGAGGCCGTGGAACTGCACGGCGGACTGGACCGGGTGGTCTGCCTCGACTGCCGGCGCACCAGCTCGCGCGCCGAACTCGACCAGCGCCTCGACGCGTCGAACCGGGGCTTCCGCCGCCCCGACGCCGTGCTGCGCCCGGACGGCGACGCGCAGCTGTCGCCCGAGCTGGTGGCGGGGTTCCGGGTCGTGCCCTGTGCGGACTGCGGCGGCGTGCTCAAGCCGGACGTGGTCTTCTTCGGCGAGAACGTGCCCGCCGCCCGGGTCGACCGCTGCTACGAACTGGTCGATGCCGCCGGCTCGTTGGTGGTCCTCGGGTCCTCGCTCACGGTCCTGTCGGGCCTGCGCTTCGTGCGTCGTGCCGCCCGAGCGCGGCTGCCCGTCGCCATCGTCAACCAGGGGCCGACCCGGGGCGACGACCTCGCCGCGCTGCGCCTCGACCTCCCGCTGGGGCCGGCCATGGCCGAGGCCGCCCGGCTCTTGGGCGCCGCCTGAGACGGCCGACGGCCGACGGCCGCCGATACCGCCCCGGCCGCCTGCGCCGCGGTCGCCGGCGCCCCGGCGGCGCGGCCGCCCCTGTCAGCCCGCCGGCTGCCAGGGCCGTCCCGGCACCCACAGCGGTACGGGCCCGACGCGCGGCATGGCGCGTGCCGCGTCCTCCTCCAGCCACCCGCACACCCGCGCCGGGTCGCTGTCGCACAGCTCGACGAGTGCGGCTGCCGCGATCCTGGTGCAGCCCAGCACGAGCGCGAGGGTGTCCTGGCGGCGGTGCCGCTCCCGGACGTACGCCTCGACCCGTTCCTCGATGCGCCGGTCGTGGGGCGGCCCGCCCGGCTCGTCCCCGTCATCCCGTTCGTCGGGCACGTCCCCGTCCCGGTGTTCCCCGGTGGCCAGCGCCTGGACGCCGTGCCAGACGAGGGTCAGCGCGCAGGGCTCCGCCGGGTGCGGGACGCCGTCGCGCCGCGCCTGCTCGCGGGCCTCCGCGGACCGCTGCCCCAGCCACTCCAGGGCCGCCGGCCCGTCCCCGGCGCAGGACTCGACGACCAGCTTCGCCGCCCGCTCGGCGACCGCCCGCAGCGCCGCCGTCGCGGGCACCCGCAGCCCGGGTGCCGCCGGGTCGCCGAAGGCCAGCCAGGCGTCCGCGAAGGAGGCCGCCCGCAGGCCGCCCACCCAGGCCGGGGCCCCGCCCGACGTGCCCACCCACTCCTGCGCGCCCAGCCGGACCAGTCCGACGGCGACCAGGTTCGCCGCGTCGCCGTCGAGTCCCGACGGTCGTCCGTTGCGCCTCACACACACCACCCCCACCAGCGGTCATCACCCCGTGACCGCACATCCCATCACACCGGGACGCGAACGAACTAGACAGGGGCACGTCACAAAATGGGACCGGTGCGGCGCCCGCGGACACGCCCCGCCAGGCGGACGGAGCGACCGACCGGGGGACGTCGCGGCGGGCGCGGCGGCCGATCGCGAATGACGCGCAGTCAAGAGTGTTCTGCTGGAGGACAGGCGACCGTCGCCACCCCCGTCGATCAAGGAGAGACCATGTCCCGCCTGCTCGGACCGGCCCGTCGATCACCCCGTACCGGAAGGGCCGTCGGCCTCGCCGCCGCGGCCTGCACCGCCCTCGCCCTGTCGGCCGTGACCCCGGCCGCGGCCGTCGAGCCCCCACTGTCCGGCCCCCGGATCATCGCCCACTTCGACCTCGCCCGGGGGCAGCAGCCCGAGAACATCGCCCTCGAACCGGACGGCTCAGCCGACCTCACCCTGTCCTTCGCCCGGCAGGTCGGACGGGTCGGCACCGACGGCCGCCTCACCGTCCTCGCCACCCTGCCCGCCCCCGCGAACCCGGCCACCCCGGTCGTCGGGGCCGCGCTCGTCACCGGCATCGCCCGTGCCCACGACGGCACCCTGTACTTCGGTTACGCCACCGGGACCGACGACCTGCAGGGCATCTGGCGGCTTTGCTCCGGTGGCGCCCCCGAGCGGATCGCCCCGCTGCCCGCGACCGGCTTCCCCAACGGCCTCGCCCTCGACGAGCGCGAAGGGCGCCTCTACACCGCCGACTCGGTCCTCGGCGTGGTCTACGCCGTCCCGGTGGACGGCGGCGCCACCACCATCTGGTCCGACGACGCCCTGCTCAAGCCCGTGACGGCCATCGGCGCCAACGGCCTCAAGGTGCACCGCGGCGCCGTCTGGGTGAGCAACTCCGACACCGGCGACCTGCTGCGCATCCCCATCGGCGAGGACGGCGGGGCCCGGCCGGCCCAGGTCCGCGCGGACGGGCTCGCGGGCATCGACGACTTCGCCTTCACCGGACGCGGCGACGCCCTGATCGCGGCCCTGAACCCGGCGAGCGAGGCGGTGTACGTCGCGTCGGACGGCAGCCACCACGTCGTCCTCACAGCCGGTGACGGCCTGTCCAACCCGACGTCGGTGGCGGTGCGCGGGGGGAAGGTCTACGTTCCCAGTGCGGCCTACTTCACCCGCACCGACCCCAACCTGCTGCTCGCGCACCTGGAGCGCTGACCGGGCCGCACCGGGCCGCACCGGTCCCGCCCCGCCCGGTGCGGCCCGGTCCCGCCCGGCGCCGCGCCTCGGTGCGGTGGCCGGGCGGGACCGTCGCCGGGGTGCCGGTCAGGCCGGCCGGGCGGCCGCCTTGGCGCGTTCGGCGTCGAGGCGGGCGTGGGCGTCGGTCCAGCGGACGGGGAGCTGCTCGACGGGGGACTGCCAGAAGGTGAAGGTGGATTCCTTCGTGGTCGTGCGCAGGCCCGTCGTGACGGTGCGGTGGGGTTCGGCGCCCGCGAAGGCGCCGAGGGCCTCCCGGCTCTCCCAGGCGGACAGCGTGTAGAAGGTCCGTCGCAGCGGCCGGGCGATCAGGGAGGCGCCGAGGGCGCCCGGGGTGCGGCGCAGCTGTCGCCAGACGGTCAGCGACTTGAGGAAGAAGCGGGGGACGTCGGTGAGCGACCGCACCTCGAACCGGGAGGCCATGACGACCGCCGTGGTGCCGGGGGTGGCCGGGTTCGGGGCGGTCCAGGGCAGCGTGGGCATGGCTGACACTCCTCGTCGGGGGGCGGCGTCGGCGTCGGGACGGCGCCATATTGGGTAGTGGCACTATCTATGTTAGACAGTTCCGGTATCCAAATGCCAGAGGAACGAGAAGGAGGCCGGTGCAGCCGTGCGCATCTCCGAACTGAGCCGCCGCAGCGGGGTCCCGACCGCGACGATCAAGTACTACCTGCGCGAGGGACTCCTTCCGCCCGGCCGCGCCACCGCCGCCACCCAGGCCGAGTACGACGAGACCCACCTGCGCCGACTGCGCCTGGTCCGCGCACTGATCGGCGTCCGCGGGCTCACCGTCAGCGCCACCAAGGAGGTCCTCGGCGCGGTCGCCGCCCACGCCGGAGAGCGCCACCAGGTCCTCGGCCTCGTCCTCGGCGCCCGCCCCGTCGACGAGGACGCCGCCCCGGCCCCCGGCGCCCCCGAGGTCGACGCCCTGCTCGGCGAACTCGGCTGGCAGGTCTCCGAACACGCGCCGTCCCGCGCCGTCCTCGGTGAGACCCTGGAAACCCTCCGCTCCCTCGGCGAGGAGGTCTCCCACGAGGCCCTCCTCGGCTACGCCGCCCTCGCCGAACGCACCGCCGTCCTCGACCTGGACCAGCTCGACCCGCACGCCGACCCCGTCGACCAGGCCGAGAGCGCCCTCCTCCGCACCGTGCTGCTCGAACCCGCCCTCCTCGCCCTGCGCCGGCTGGCCCAGGAACACGAGTCCGCCCGCCGCAACACCTGAGCGGCGGCGGCGCGGCGGGCGTCCGGGTCGGCTCGTCCGGGCGCGGGGCCGGCGGCGCGCCAGGCCACCGGGGGAGGGGCCGGGGCCGTAGCGTCGGCCCATGCTCATCGGCCTGCTGTCCGCCCTCCTGGCCGCGCTGCTCACCGGGTCGGCCACCGTGCTGCAGGCGGTCGGCGCCCGCCGTGCCGCCGGGACGGGCTCGACGGCGGGCGAGGCCGCCGCGCTGGCCGGGGCGTTGCGGCAGTGGCCGTTCCTGGTGGGCGTGGGGATGGACATGTGCGGCTTCGCCGCCGAACTCGTCGCCCTGGAGCGGCTGCCGCTCTACGTGGTCGAGGCCGCGCTGGCCTCGGCGCTCGCCGTGACGGCCGTCGGGGCGGCCCGCGTCCTGCGGGTCAGGCTTCGGCGCAGCGAGTGGGCCGGGGTGGCGGCGGTGTGCGCGGGGCTGTTGCTCCTGGCGCTCACCGCCGGGCGGGACGGCCACGGGACCGGCGACGACGCGCTGCGGCTGGGCGTGCTGCTGGTCGCGGTGGCCCTGCTCGGCGCCGGCTGGGCGGTGGTGCGCTACGGCGGAGCCCGCCGCGCCCCGCTGCTGGGGCTGGTGGCGGGCCTGCAGTTCGGGGTCGTCGGGGTGGCGGTGCGGGTGCTGCCCGAGCCGAGGCTGCCGCAGCTGCTGACCGAGCCCTCGGCGTACGCCGTCGCGGTGGCGGGGATCGGCGGGTTCGCCGCGCTGACCTGGGCGATGCAGCACGGGTCGGTGACCTCCGCGACGGCCGCGATGGTGCTGGGGGAGACGCTCGGCCCGGCCGTCGTCGGGGTGCTCGTCCTCGGCGACCACACCCGGCACGACCTGACGCCGGTCGCCGTCCTGGGCTTCGTGGCCGCCGTGGCCGGCGCCCTGACGCTGGCCCGCTTCGGCGACGCCGAACAGCCGGCCACCGCGGCCTGAGCGAGCCGGCGCGGCCCGGCCCGGTCCGTCGGTCCGGGCCGCGCCGGCCGCGGCGCCGTCGGGCTGCGGCGCTGCCGAACTGTCGGGCTGCGGGGCCGGTCGGCCGGTCAGTTGCCGTCGGCCGCCGCGTCGCTGTCGGCCTGGGCGGCCGCGCTCTCGGCGGCGTCGAGCTTGTGCTGCATGTCCTGGACCTGGCTGCTGTCGGCGGCGCCCGCGCCCGCGCCCGGGTCCTGGTGCCCGGCCGGGCCGCAGGCGGTGAGCAGGGCGGCGCCGGCGAGGACCAGGGCGGCGAGGACGGCGGACGGGCGCCGGCTCACTTGGTCGTGCCCTGGCCGTGGGCGGCGCACCAGGTGGCCACGGCGTCGAGGTCGGTGTGGCGGGTCTGCAGGGTGGTGAGCAGGCCCTTGCGGGCGGTGAGCCGGTCGTTGAGCAGCTTCTCGATCTCGGTGTGGCCGGCGGCCTTGGCGTTGTCGGCACGCTGCTGCAGACGGGCGACCGAGCCGCCGACGGTGGCGTCGCCGTTGAGCCGGGTGATCGCCTTGGTGACGTGCTGCTCGGTCTTCGGCAGGCGCTTGCAGATGGCCTTCGCGCCGTCACCCGTGGGCGTGGACCCGGCGGACGGGGCCGCGGACGGCGAGCCGTCGGCCTGGGCGGGAACGGCGGCGAGCAGCGAACCGGCGAGGGCGAGGGCGCCGAGGGCGGCGGCCCTGCGGCTGACGGACGTGCGGTGGGCGGACATGGGCGTCCCTTTCTGCCGTGGACGAGCTCGGGCACCGGGCCGGTGGGTGCGGGCCCGGTCCGGCCCGGTTGCCGGGAGCGTAGGACGGCTTCTTGTGGATTCCCTGTGGAACGGGGACCGGTCGAGAGCGCTCAGCCCTCTCCCGTCCGCCCGCCGCCGTCTCCCGTCCGCCCTCGGCGCCCGGCCCTCAGTCCTCAGCGCTCCTCGCCCGTGATCCAGTCCCGCCGCGCCGGGAGCCGGAGGGTCGGCGCGTCGGCGTCCGGCAGCGGGAGACGGACCTCCACCCGGCAGCCGGTCCCGCCGGGCGGTTCGGTGATCCGGGCGGTGCCCCGGTGCAGCGCGGCCTGCTGGGCGACCAGGGTGAGTCCGAGGCCCGAACCGGGGCTGTCACGGCGACGGTGGAAGCGGTGGAAGACGGCCTCGCGCTCCTGCGGCGGGACACCGGGCCCGGTGTCGTCGACGGTGAGCACCGCGACCGTGCCCGCCGGAGCCAGCCGGACCGTCACCCGGGCCGGCTCGGTCCGCGTCGGCCCGCCGCGTCCGTGGACGGCGGCGTTGACCAGCAGGTTGACCAGCATGATCCGGAGCCCGGGCTCCCAGCCGAACACCCTGAGGTCCGGCGGGAGTTCGACGGTGAAGTCGGCGGTGGGGTGCCGGCGCCGGGCGTCGGCGGCGGCCGCGTCGGTGAGGTCGGCGAGGTCGACCGGGCCGAAGGAGTCGACCTCGACGAGGTCGCCGCGCGCGAGCGTGCCGAGCGCGGTGAGCAGGTCCAGCAGCCGGGTGTGGTCGTCGCGCAGCTCGGTCACGATCTCCGCCCGTTCACCGGGCGGCAGGTCCTGGTGGGCGGCCAGGACGTCAAGGTTGGTGCGCAGGCTCATCAGCGGCGTCCGCAGTTCGTGCGACGCGGCGGCCGAGAACGAGCGCGCGGTCTCCAGGGCCTGGGCGGTGCGCACCGCCTGCTCGTCGTAGCGGGAGAGCAACAGGGCGAGGGCGGCGGCGAGTTCGTCCACCTCGGCGGTGCCGCTGCGCTCCGCGGTGAAGGGCGTGCCGGTCGGGCCACCGGCGACCGGGCCGCCGCCGGTGCCCGGTTCGCCGCCGGGGCCCGGGGTGCCCCCGGGGGTGGCGTGGGCGGCGGCCGGGTCGAGTTCCGCCGCACGGCGGCTGAGCCGGCGCAGTGGTGCCGTGGCCCGTTCGGCGAGGGCGAAGCCGATCAGGGCGGAGAGCGGAGCGGCGATCGCCGCGACGAGCAGGACCCGGCGGCGCACCGCCGCCGTCTGGTTCCCCGCGAGGCCGCCCGGTTCGCTGACCCAGAGCGTGCCGCTCCCGCCGTTGGCCCCGGTGCCGGAGACCGGGACGGTCAGCACCCGCCAGGCCGTGCCCTGGTCGCGGACGGTGGTCGGTCCGCCCGGCGCGGTGGGGAAGGACGGGTCGTCGGCGGGCTGCGGGCCGACCGACAGCAGCACGGTGCCGTCCTGGGCGGTGACCCGCACACCGGAGTCGAGGGCGGCGTCCAGCACCTTGCGCTGCTGGTTCTGTTCGACCTTGGGCCGGCCCCTCGTGTCGGCGGCCACCAGCGCGCGCACGCTCGGCAGGACGGCCGCCGCCCGGCTCGCCAGCCGGGCGTCCTGCTGGTGCCGCAGGTCCCGGCCGACCAGCGGCAGCAGGAGCAGCCCGGCCAGCACCACCAGCACCGGTACGACGGCGGCGGCCCACAGGGCGATCCGGGTGGAGAGTCTCACGGCGGCCGCTACCCGTTCCCGCCGGGCAGCCGCAGGACGAAACCGACGCCGCGGACGGTGTGGATCAGCCGGGGCCGGCCGTCGGCCTCCAGCTTGCGCCGCAGGTAGCTGACGAAGGTGTCCACGGCGTCGCTGCGCACGTCGAAGTCGTACCCCCAGACGCGTTCCAGCAACAGCTCGCGGGAGAGCACCAGGCCGGTGTTCCTGGCGAAGTGCGTGAGCAACTCGAACTCCCGCCGGGTGAGGTGCAGTTCACGGCCGTCGAGGTGGGCCTGCCGGGTGGCCGGGTCGATCGTCAGCGGGCCGGCCGTCACCAGGTCGGTGGGCTGCGGCGGGCGGCGGCGCAGCAGGGCGCGCAGCCGCAGCACCAACTCCTCCAGCGCGAACGGCTTCACCAGGTAGTCGTCGGCCCCGGCCTGCAGGCCGGCGACCCGGTCGGCGGGCTCGTCCAGCGCGGAGAGCATCAGGACCGGGAGGTCGTCGCCCCGGGCGCGCAGCGTCCGGCAGACCTCGGCGCCGCTGATGCCGGGCATCGAGACGTCGAGCACCAGGACGTCCGTCGCCGCCGGGTTCCGGGCGCCCGGGGCGTCCGGTGCGGCGGGCAGCAGGCGGGCGAGCGCCGTCTCGCCGTCCTCGGCCAGTGCGACGGTGAACCCGCTGAGGCGCAGACCGCGTTCCAGGGTGCGGCGGATCGCGGCGTCGTCGTCCACCACCAGGACCCGGCCGCCGCCGGCGGGGGCGCCCGTTCCCCCGGGCCCGTTCCCGTGCATCGGCTTCTCCTCGTGTTCGGGCCGCCGACTCTCTCACACCGTCCGCGTCCGGTCGGCGCGGGGGGCGGCCGGGGGGCGTGAAAGGCCGCGGGGATTCCGTGAAGACGCGTGCATGCCGAACGGAGATCGGGGCACCCGGACACCACGGACCGCCGCGGGCGCGGTCGGGCCGGGAGGAGAGGAGGAGCGATGGGACGGTTCGAGGAGTCGGTGGAGGTGCGGGCCCCGCTCGACACGGTGTACGAGCAGTGGGTCCGGTGCGAGGACTTCCCGCACTTCATGCGCGGGGTGGTGAGCGTCGACCGGGACGGCCCGGGCAGCAGCGCCTGGGTGGTGCGGACCGCGGGCGGCCGGCGCGCGTTCGAGGCGGTGACCACGGAGGCGGTCGAGTGCGAGCGGGTGGCCTGGGACGGCGGGGACGGGCCGGTGCGGCACTCCGGGGTGGTGACCTTCCACCACATGGACGACGGAACCACCCGCGTCATGCTCCAGCTGGAGATGGAGCCGCACGGGATCCTGGAGCACCTGGCGGAGGCGCTCGGCTTCGTCGACCGCCGGATCATCGACGACCTGGCCGACTTCAAGCGCCACGTGGAGGAGACGGCGGGGCCGGTGAGTGGCTGAAGAGGCGTCAGGGTGTGGATCGTGGAACCGACATGTGGACGGGGCCACCGCTCCGCCCGCCGGGAGGGCAGACTCACAACGGCAGGCGCGCGGGACGCACGCGCGGGACGGATCGGCAGCGGGACGGATCGGCAGTGAACGGACTCGCGACGGCGAACTCCGGGGCAGCACGCTCGAAACGCTCGAAGGAAGCACTCCCGAGGAGGGGACCCGCTCGATGGAACGTCTCACCACCAGGATCGCCATGCGGCTGATGACCGGTGACGAACACAGCCGGGACCTGGACGTCGCCTGGTCCTACCGGCCCGACGACCCCTACGCGATAGACCTGGACTTCAGCGCGTTCCAGGCGGACGCGGTGTGGACGATCTCGCGCGACCTGCTGACGGCCGGCATCCACATGCCCGTGGGCGAGGGCGACGTCCACGTCACGCCGTTCGACGACACCCGGATGCTCATCGCGCTCGCCGGCAGCGAGGGCGTCGCCCTGCTCGCGACCTCCGCCGCGGAGGTCGACCGGTTCGTCACCGCCACCACCGAACTCGTCCCGGCCGGGTCGGAACACACCCGGATCGACTGGAGCGGCGGCCTGGAGGACCTGCTGGCGTCCTGACCGGCCGGGCCTGGACGCGCCGGTGGTCGGGGCACGCCGGTGGTCGGGGCGCGCCGGTGGCCTGGACGCGCCGGTGGTCGGGACGCGGCCGGGGGTGTCGCGCCGCCCACCCGGGGGACGGCCGGCGGGAGAGCACCACGATCCGTCAGTTCGCGTCGCCGCGCAGGTGCGCCAGCACGGCGAGGACGCGGCGGTTGCCCTCCGCCGGGTCGACGTCCAGCTTCATGAAGATGTTGCCGGAGTGCTTGACCACCGACGCCTCGGTGACGCTCAACCGGGCCGCGATCGACTGGTTGTTGTAGCCCTCGGCCATCAGCGCGAGCACCTCGCGCTCGCGCGGGGTGAGCCTGCTCAGTGGGCGCGCCGCCGTCTGCTGGGCCAGCAGCACCCGCACCACCTCAGGGTCGATGACGGTCTGTCCGTCGGCGACCCGGCGCAGCGTGTCCAGGAACTCGGAGACCTCGCCGACCCGGTCCTTCAGCACGTAGCCGAGGCCGCCCTCGTCCTGCCCGCCGCCGCCGAGCAACTGGGTCGCGTACGCCGTGGCCACGTACTGGGACAGCACCAGGACGGGCAACCGCTCGTGCCGGGCGCGCAGTTCGAGCGCCGCCCTGAGGCCCTCGTCGCGGAAGTCCGGCGGCATCCGGACGTCGGTGACGACGATGTCGGGCCGGTGCTCGTCCACGGCCTCGGACAGGGCCCGCGCGTCGCCGACCGCGGCGACCACCTCGTGGCCGCTGCGGCCGAGGATCTCGGTCAGGCCTGCCCTGAGCAGGACGGCGTCTTCGGCAAGGACTACGCGGAGCACGGGACCTCCACCCGGAGCTGCGTCGGACCGCCGACGGGGCTGGAGACCAGCAGGCGCCCCCGCAGGATCGCCAGGCGGTCCGCGAGGCCGGACAGGCCGGTGCCCGTGCAGGGATCCGCCCCGCCCCGCCCGTCGTCGGTGATCAGCAGGGTGAGCCGATCGTCCACCAACGTACCGGTGATCGTGATCCGGGTGGCACCGCTGTGCTTGGCCGCGTTGGCCAGCGCCTCCGTCACCGTGAAGTACGCCGTCGCCTCCACCAGGGGCGGCAGCCGGCGCGGCAGGTCGATCGCGGCCTCCACCGGGATCGGCGAGCGCTGCGCCACCTCGGCCACGGCGGCGGCCAGTCCGTGGTCGGTCAGCACCTGCGGGTGGATGCCCCGCACCAGGTCGCGCAGTTGGTCCAGGGCCCGGCGCGCCTCGCCGCGGCCCCGGGCGACCAGCGCGGCGGCCTCCGGGTTCTGCTCCTTCATCTCCATCTCGGCCAGGCCCAGGGTCATGGTGAGCGCCACCAGCTGCTGCTGGGCGCCGTCGTGCAGGTCCCGCTCGATGCGGCGCCGCTCGGCCTCGAAGGCGTCCGCGAGCCGGGCCCGGGAGCGGGTCAGCTCGATCACCCGGCGGTTCTCCGGGTCCTTGCGCGGGGCCAGCAGGATCCAGGCGGTCCACACCTGGCCGGCCGTCAGCCACCCTGCCGCGTACGCGGACAGCACCACTCCGGCGACGCCGGCGAGACCGAACGGCAGCGCGGTCAGCGGATCGGGGATCGCCCGGCCCGGGATGATCATCACGGTCTCCGGGGCCAGGGCCCACACCACCACCGGGGACGCCACCAGGACGCAGGAGAACAGCAGCAGCGCGATCACCCCCAGCCCGGCGCCGGTGAAGACGATCGCCAGCAGCGCCGCGTACCCCAGCTCCCGCCAGGTGGCCCGCTCGGAGAACCGGTGCCGCAGCCGGTGCCACAGCCCCTCCCCGGGCACCGGTGTGTGCGGGTCCGCGGGCCGCACCGGTTGCACCAGCCGCAGCCGGTGCCGCTCCACCCGGGCGACCGGGATGCCCAGCAGCGGGACGCAGGCCAGCACCAGCAGGCCCACGCCCACCACCGAGAGCAGGATCCCGGCCGACACCAGCACGACCAGGGTCAGCAGCAGCCCCAGACCGAACAGCGCGCCTCCCAGCAGGTGCAGCCAGCACCGCAGTGGCCAGGTCGAGAACAGGAACTCCGTCGGCCGCCGGCCGAGCGCCCGCCGGACGGCGACGCCCGGCACCGCCGTCCCGTCCACCGCGGCCGTCCGGTCCGCCGCGGCCGTCGCGTCGGCCTCATCCGTGAGGGACATCCGGTGCCTTTCCGTCCGATGATCGTCAAGAACCCTAGCCCGGATGACCGGCCCCGTCGGTAGGGAAAACCCACCCCCGCCCCGGGCGCCGGGCGGCCCCGGGTCCGCCTGCGCCCCGATGCCGATGCCGGTGGCGGTGGCCAGCGCCGGCGATGCCCTGTCATCACCCTCCGCTCCGCCGTTGGCCGTTGGCCGTCCGGTGTCCGGCGAACCGTCGGATCCACCGGCGGCCCACCCCGGCCCGGCGGGGGGGGGGGCACCCCGCCCCCGCGGAGCGGCCAAACAGTGAATAGCCGGCCCCCCCCGCCCGGGGGGATGAAGGGGTGGCGGACCGAAAGGTGGGGGCGTCCGTG
>NZ_JBHWCL010000180.1:0-18760 GCF_042735125.1 Kitasatospora sp. NPDC059599
GTCACGCACCCGGCCGGGCCGCCCTCCCCGCCGAACGGCCGAACGGCCGGACGGCCGGACGAACGCCGTCCGCGACGGTCGCACGGCGGTCGTCCGGCGCGCCGTCAGCGCAGCGGCCCCGTGTCCATCCCGGCCGACTCGGCCGGCAGGGCGACCAGGCCCAGCTCGGCCGGGGAGGCCAGCCGCGGGTGCGCGGGCAGCACCCGGACGGTGTAACCGAACGGACCGGTCCGGCAGAGCTCCAGTGCGCCCTCGTAGCGGGTGCGGCCGTCCAGGTCGGGCCCGCCGACCGCCTTGAGGGCGAGCAGGCAGGCGTCCGAGATGCCGTCCGACTCGTCGACCCGGCCGGAGACCACCTGGACCTCGACGTCGCCCGGCTCCAGCGTGCCGAGCGCGACCTGCACCCGCAGTGCCAGCGAGCTGCCCAGTTCCTGGGCCTCGGCCGGGCAGTCCGCCTCGACGTGCTCGACCCGCACGGCCGGCCAGGACTCCCGGACCTTCGTCTTCCAGAGCGCCAGCTCCCGCGCACCGCGGTTGCCCCCGGCCGCCAGCTCCCGCTGGGCCAGCGCCGCGGGGGAGTACAGCCGTTCGACGTACTCGCGGACCATCCGGCCGGCCAGCACCTTGGGCCCGAGGGTGACCAGGGTGTGCCGGACCATGGCGATCCAGTGGTGCGGCAGCCCGTCCGCGTCACGGTCGTAGAACCGCGCGGCGACCTGCTGCTCGATCAGGTCGTAGAGCGCGGCCGCCTCGATGTCGTCGCGCCGCTCGGCCTCGCCGCTGTCCGGGTCGAGCACGCCGCCGCTCTCGTCGGCGGTGGGGATCGCCCAGCCGTTGCGGCCGTCGTACCACTCGTCCCACCAGCCGTCCAGGACGGACAGGTTGAGGCAGCCGTTGAGCGCGGCCTTCATCCCGGAGGTGCCGCAGGCCTCCAGCGGGCGCAGCGGGTTGTTGAGCCACACGTCGCAGCCCGGGTAGAGGTGCCGGGCCATCGCCATGTCGTAGTCCGGCAGGAAGACGATCCGGTGCCGGGCGGCCGGGTCGTCGGCGAAGGCGACCATCTGCTGGATCAGCCGCTTGCCGCCGTCGTCGGCCGGGTGGGCCTTGCCGGCCACCACGATCTGCACCGGCCGGGTGGGGTGCAGCAGCAGGGCGCGCAGCCGCTCCGGGTCGCGCAGCATCAGCGTGAGCCGCTTGTACGAGGGCACCCGGCGGGCGAAGCCGATGGTGAGCACGTCGGGGTCGAGCACCGAGGAGACCCAGCCGAGTTCGGCCTCGCCGGCCCCGCGCTGGCGCCAGGAGGCGCGCAGCCGGCGGCGGGCCTCGTCCACCAGCTGGGCGCGCAGGGTGCGGCGCAGGTCCCAGACCTCGGCGTTGCCGATCGCCTCCAGACCGGTCCAGCGGGTGGCCTCGCCGGTGGTCATGGCCTCCTCGGCGCGCTCGGCGCCGATCTCGGCGGCGCCGAGCCGGACCACCGCCGGGTCGATCCAGGTCGCGGCGTGCACGCCGTTGGTGACCGAGGTGATCGGCACCTCGGAGGGGTCGAAGCCGGGCCACAGGCCGTTGAACATCGAGCGGCTGACCGCGCCGTGCAGGGTGGAGACCCCGTTGGCGCGCTGGGCCAGTCGCAGGCCCATGGCGGCCATGTTGAAGAGCTTCGGGTCCCCGCCGCGCCAGGTCTCGGCGCCGAGCGCGAGCACCTGGTCGACCGGGACGCCGGGCAGCGCGGCGTCGCCGCCGAAGTGGCGGGCGACCAGGTCGCGGTCGAAGCGGTCGATGCCGGCCGGGACGGGCGTGTGGGTGGTGAAGAGGGTGCCGGCCCGGACGGATTCCAGGGCGGCCGCGAAGTCGGGGCCGGCCGGGTCCTCGGCGACGAGTTCGCGGATCCGTTCGACGCCGAGGAAGCCCGCGTGGCCCTCGTTGGTGTGGAAGACCTCGGGGGCGGGGTGCCCGGTGAGCCGGCAGTAGGCGCGCACCGCCCGGACGCCGCCGATGCCGAGCAGCATCTCCTGCAGCAGCCGGTGCTCGCTGCCGCCGCCGTACAGCCGGTCGGTGACCTCGCGTTCGGCGGGCGAGTTGGCCTCGATGTCGGAGTCGAGGAGCAGCAGCGGGACCCGCCCGACCTGGGCTTTCCAGATCCGGGCGGCCAGGGTGCGGCCGCCGGGCAGGACGAGGTCGATCCGGCAGGGGGTGCCGTCGGCCTCCCGCAGCGGGCTGACCGCGAGTTCGTCCGGGTCGAGCAGCGGGTAGCGCTCCTGCTGCCAGCCGTCCCGGCCGAGGGACTGCCGGAAGTAGCCGTGCCGGTAGAACAGCCCTACCCCGACGACCGGGACGCCGAGGTCGCTGGCGGCCTTGAGGTGGTCGCCGGCCAGGATGCCGAGCCCGCCGGAGTACTGCGGCAGCGCCGCGGCGATGCCGTACTCGGGCGAGAAGTAGGCGATCGCGGCGGGCAGCGGGTCGGCGCCGGACTCCGGCCGGCGGGTCTGGTACCAGCGCGGGCCGGTCAGGTAGTCGCGCAGGTCGTCGGCGAGGTCGCCGAGTCTGCGCAGGAACCGCCGGTCGGCGGCGAGTGCGGCGAGCCGGCCGGCCGGGACCTCCCCGAGCAGCCGCACCGGGTCCTCGCCGGTCGCGGCCCAGACCTCCGGGTCCACGGACCGGAACAGGTCCCTGGTCTCGGGGTGCCAGGACCAGCGCAGGTTGAGGGCCAGCTCGTGCAACGGCTGGAGTTGTTCGGGCAGGACGGTGCGGACGGTGAATCTGCGGATTGCCTTCACGGCGTGAAGCGTAGCCGCGGCGGTCGGCCCGACAGTGCGTCAAGTGGGCTATTGGGCATCCGTTCGGCCTATTGATGAGATCGCATTCGGCGCATTGGTCTGCACGGGGGGCGCGCGAGGCGCACATTTCGGGGGCCCGCGCTACCAATACGTGAACTCTGCGGTACGGATCCATTTCCGCCGGCGCATCCGCTCATGAGAAGGCCCGAAACTACTGTCGTACCGCTGCAAAAACCTTGTCGCCGATGCGAGGATGACCGAAGGTCGTTGATGCTGTGGGGAGTCCGGCGACGGGTGGCGTCCCCCTTGAAGCAGCACGTCCGAATCCTTTTCACGTTGGCCGTTCCCGCTCTCCTTAGCCCATTCGGCGCTCACCGCACACCGACGCGTGTCCTCGCGCCCGGCCCGCTCGTTCACGGGTGGACCGGGCCGCCCAGGGGCGTGCCCCCGGAGGCGTGCGCCGGGACGCGCACGGGCTCCGGGGCGTTCCGCCACCGGTTCGGCGGGCGCCGGGCAGGTTGCCGGGGACAGCGGCGCGGGCAGGCTTCCGGTCGCACGTCCTCCCCACCCAGCAGTCCTCCCGGTACTCCCCTGGCCCGAACCCGGCCCGCGGGAGCTGCCGCCGATCTCGGGCAGGAGTTTGGCATGCACGGCGACACGCGGGACCAGTCCACACCGGTGGCCGAAAACCTCGACTCAGCGGTCGCGGAATCCGCCGGACGGATGGATTCTGACACTCGGACAGATCCGCCGATGCCTGCGCCCAGGGCGTCCGGGGCGGTCGGTGGCGGATCCTCCGAATCCCGGCCCCCCGCAGCACAGCCCCCAGCAGCACCGCCCTCCGCGGCGCCCCGACGACCCGGGGCCGAGGAGGACCGGACCGCGGCACCCCGCAGGCGCACCACCACGCGCCGCACCACCGCCACCGCGTCGGCCGCCACCCCGAAGGCCGACGCCGCGGCCGGCCCCGCGCCGCGCCGGACCGCCGCGGCGAAGAAGGCGGCCGCCCCTAAGGCGGCCGCGGCCAAGACCTCCGCGGCCGGGACCGCCGCGAAACCCGCTGCCAAGACCACCGCCCGCAAGACAGAGAGCGACACCGTGATCGGCCGCATCCCCGTCCTGGACGTCAGCCCGCTCGTCGACTCCGGCCGCCGCCCGGCCAAGGCCGTCGTCGGCGAGACCTTCCTGGTCACCGCGACCGTCTTCCGCGAGGGCCACGACGCCGTCAACGCCAACGTGGTGCTGCGCGACCCGCGCGGCCGCAGCGGCCCGTGGACGCCGATGCGCGAACTCGCCGAGGGCACCGACCGCTGGGGCGCGCACGTCACCCCGACCGCGCCCGGCCGGTGGTCGTACCTGGTGGAGGCGTGGAGCGACCCGATCGCCACCTGGCGCAGGACCGCCTCGGTGAAACTGCCCGCCGGGATCGACACCGCGCTGGTCCTGGAGGAGGGCGCCCGGCTGTTCGAGCAGGCCGCGGCCGGCGTGCCGAAGAAGGACGGCCGCGCCGACGTGCTGGCCGCCGCCGACGCGCTGCGCGACCCGACCATGCCGCCGCTGTCGCGGCTGGCCGCCGCCCTCGCCCCCGAGGTGCTGGAGCTGCTGGCCCGCCACCCGCTGCGCGAACTGCTCAGCGCCTCGCGTCCGCTGCCACTGCAGGTGGACCGCGAGCGCGCACTGTTCGGCTCCTGGTACGAGTTCTTCCCCCGGTCGGAGGGCGCGGTGGTGGACCCGAGCGGCGTCGAGCCGCCGCGCACGGGCACCCTGCGCACCGCCGCCGAGCGGCTGCCCGCGGTCGCCGCGATGGGCTTCGACGTGGTCTACCTGCCGCCGGTCCACCCGATCGGCCGAGCCTTCCGCAAGGGCCCGGACAACACCCTGACGGCCGGTCCGCACGACGTCGGCTCGCCCTGGGCGATCGGCTCCCCCGAGGGCGGCCACGACGCCGTCCACCCGGACCTCGGCACCATCGAGGACTTCGACCACTTCGTCGCCGAGGCCCTGGAGCTGCACCTGGAGGTGGCGCTCGACTTCGCCCTCCAGTGCTCCCCGGACCACCCCTGGGTGAACAAGCACCCGGAATGGTTCAGCCACCGCACGGACGGCACCATCGCGTACGCCGAGAACCCGCCGAAGAAGTATCAGGACATCTATCCGATCAACTTCGACCAGGACATGGATGGAATCGTCAAGGAAACCATCCGGATCCTGCGGTTCTGGATGTCCCACGGCGTGCGGATCTTCCGGGTCGACAACCCGCACACCAAACCGGTGCTGTTCTGGGAGAAGGTGCTCGCCGACATCGCCCGCACCGACCCCGATGTCGTGTTCCTGGCGGAGGCCTTCACCCGCCCCGCGATGATGCACGCCCTGGCGAAGATCGGTTTCCACCAGTCGTACACGTACTTCACCTGGCGCACCACCAAGCCGGAACTGACCGAGTACCTCACCGAACTCACCGGCGACGCAGCCGCGTACATGCGCCCCAACTTCTTCGCCAACACCCCGGACATCCTGCACGGCTACCTGCAGGACGGCGGCCGCGCCGCCTTCGCCGTCCGCGCGGTGCTCGCCGCCACCCTCTCCCCCAGCTACGGCGTCTACGCCGGCTACGAGCTGTACGAGGACGAGCCGGCCCACCCGGGCTCCGAGGAGTACCTGCACTCGGAGAAGTACGAGCTGCGCCCGCGCGACTGGAACCGCACCGACACCCTCGCCCCGCTGCTGACCGTGCTGAACCGGCTGCGCAAGCGCCACCCCGCCCTGCAGCAGCTGCGTGACCTGCGCTTCCACCCCACCGACAACGACAAGGTGCTCGCCTACTCCAAGACCGCGACCACCCCCGAGGGCCTCACCGACCAGGTCATCACCGTGGTGAACCTCGACCCGCACCACGTCCAGGAGGCCACCGTGACGCTCGACGGCGACGGCCCGTACGCGGTGCACGACGAGCTCACCGGCGCCGTCTACACCTGGGGCCGGCACAACTACGTCCGGCTCGATCCCTCAGCCGAGCCGGCTCACCTCCTCACGGTTCGGAGGAACCCAGCGTGACAGTGAACGAGCCCGTCCCCGACACCTTCCCCGAGACCTCGAAGAAGAACCTGGACCCCGAGTGGTTCAAGCGTGCGGTCTTCTACGAGGTGCTGGTGCGGTCCTTCCAGGACAGCAACGGCGACGGGGTCGGGGACCTCAAGGGGCTCACGGCCAAGCTCGACTACCTCCAGTGGCTCGGGATCGACTGCCTCTGGCTCCCCCCGTTCTTCGCCTCGCCGCTGCGTGACGGCGGCTACGACGTCTCCGACTACACCTCGGTGCTGCCGGAGTTCGGCGACCTCGCCGACTTCATGGAGTTCACCGACGCCGCGCACGCCCGCGGCATGCGCGTGATCATCGACTTCGTCATGAACCACACCAGCGACCAGCACCCGTGGTTCCAGGCCTCCCGGACGGACCCGGACGGGCCGTACGGCGACTTCTACATGTGGGCCGACGACGACAAGCAGTACCCGGACGCCCGGATCATCTTCGTCGACACCGAGACCTCCAACTGGACCTACGACCCGGTCCGCAAGCAGTACTACTGGCACCGCTTCTTCTCGCACCAGCCGGACCTCAACTACGACAACCCCCGGGTCCAGGACGAGATGATCGCCGGGCTCCGGTTCTGGCTCGACCTCGGCATCGACGGCTTCCGGCTGGACGCTGTGCCCTACCTGTTCGCCCGCGAGGGCACCAACTGCGAGAACCTGCCGGAGACCCACGAGTTCCTCAAGCGGGTCCGCAAGGAGATCGACGCCGACTACCCCGACACCGTGCTGCTCGCCGAGGCCAACCAGTGGCCGGAGGACGTCGTCGACTACTTCGGCGACTTCACCTCGGGCGGCGACGAGTGCCACATGGCGTTCCACTTCCCGGTGATGCCGCGGATCTTCATGGCGGTGCGCCGCGAGTCCCGCTACCCGGTGTCCGAGATCCTCGCCAAGACCCCGCACATCCCCAACGGGTGCCAGTGGGGCATCTTCCTGCGCAACCACGACGAGCTGACCCTGGAGATGGTCACCGACGAGGAGCGCGACTACATGTACGCGGAGTACGCCAAGGACCCCCGGATGCGCGCCAACGTGGGCATCCGCCGCCGGCTCGCCCCGCTGCTGGAGAACGACCGCAACCAGATCGAGCTGTTCACCGCCCTGCTGTTCTCCCTGCCCGGCTCCCCGGTGCTCTACTACGGGGACGAGATCGGCATGGGCGACAACATCTGGCTCGGCGACCGGGACGGCGTGCGCACGCCGATGCAGTGGACCCCGGACCGCAACGCGGGTTTCTCCTCCGCCGACCCGGGCAGGCTCAGTCTGCCGCCCATCATGGACCCGGTGTACGGCTATCAGGTGACCAACGTCGAGGCGCAGCAGAGCAGTTCGAGTTCCCTGCTGCACTGGACGCGTCGCATGATCGAGATCCGCAAGCTCAATCCGGCGTTCGGCCTCGGCAGCTACACCGAACTGCCGTCCAGCAACCCCGCCGTGCTGGCCTTCGTGCGCGAGTACGAGGGGGACCTGGTCATGTGCGTGAACAACTTCTCGCGGTTCGCGCAACCGACCGAACTGGACCTGCGGCAGTACGGCGGACGGTACCCGGTCGAGCTGATCGGCGGGGTGCGCTTCCCGTCGATCGGCGAGTGGCCCTACCTGCTCACCCTGGCCGGGCACGGCTTCTACTGGTTCCAGCTCCGGCAGCCCCCGCGCCTGAGCGGGACCAGGCGGTCGAAGTAACGATCCGCCGCGCCCCGCCGCACCCCGCACGACGCACCACCGAACCCTCCGGGGGCGCCGGTCGAACCCCAGCGCCCCCGGAGTTCTCTGCACCGCCGCGTACGGAGAACAGCCCAACGGCCACCCACACGAAGGCGTGACACCCGAGCCGTGCTCGCGTGCCGCGACCGCCGCGCCGCCGAAATCCGGAAGACTGACGGACCCGGCCACGACCCGTCGGGCAGTCCGCGTGATTCCGGGGAAAGGGAGTCATGTCCGAAACCTCCCGTTCTCAAGCCCATGTGCAGCACGACGCCCCGGCCGGCTCCACCGCGCCGACCGGCGCGCGGGGCTCCGGGCTCCGGAGAACAGCCCTGGGGGTCAGCGAACTCGTCCAGGCGGCGCTGCCGCTGATCGCCGCGTGGCTGCCCACCCAGCGCTGGTACGCCGGGAAGGGACGGCCCATCACCGGCCTCACCCCCGTGGTCGGCACCCCGCTCCAGGTCGGCGACCCGGCCCTGCTGCACCTGCTGCTGCGGGTCGAGCACGCCACGACGGCCGGCGCCCCGCACGGCGACATCTACCAGCTACTGCTCGGCATCCGCTCGCAGGGGCTCGGGGACATCGGGCCCGGCGCCGTGCTCGGCCGGCTCAGCCAGGGCCCGTACGACGGCGCGACCCTCTACGACGCGGTGCACGACCCCGAACTCACCGGCCGCCTGCTGGAACACCTGGCCACCGGCGACCGCTTCGGCTCACTGTCCTTCCGCCGCACCCCCGGCTCCGGACTGCCCGCCAACCTCCCCGGCCGCGCCTCCACCGCCGAGCAGTCCAACAGCTCGGTCATCTACGGCACCTCGTACATCCTCAAGCTGTTCCGGCGCATCCACCCCGGCACCAACCCCGACCTCGAACTCTCGCTCGCCCTCTCCCGGGCCGGCTCCACCCGGATCCCCCGGGTCGCCGCCTGGTTCGAGAGCCGGATGGAACGCGCCGAACCCGCCACCCTCGGCCTGCTCCAGCGCTACCTGCCGGACGCCGAGGACGGCTGGGAGCTCGCCCTCGACCAGGTCGGCCGGCTCAAGGGCGACCGCTCCCCCGGCAACTTCGCCATCGAGGCGCACCGGCTCGGCCGGGCCACCGCCGAGGTGCACCGGGTCCTGGCCCGGTCGATGCCGGTCGCCCGGCTCGACCGCACCCAGACCGGTCGGCTCGCCACCGCGATGGCCGACCGGCTGGACAGCGCCGTCGCCGCCGTCCCCGGACTGCTGCGCTTCCGGGCCGCGCTGCGCACCGCCTTCCAGCAGCTCGCCGACGCCCACCCGGACGGCCTGCCGGTCCAGCGCATCCACGGCGACCTCCACCTCGGCCAGGCGATGCGGACCCCGCACGGCTGGGTGCTGCTGGACTTCGAGGGCGAGCCCGCCAAGTCGGTCAACGAACGGCGCGAACCACAGCCCGCCCTGCGCGACGTCGCCGCGATGCTCCGCTCCTTCGACTACGCCGCCGCCCACCTGCTGGCCGGCGGCCCGGTCGACCCGGAGCTCGCCCACCTGGCCGCCGCCTGGGCGCAGCGCAACCGCACCGCCTTCTGCGCCGGCTACACCGCCGGGGGCGGCGCCGACCCGGCGGCCTCGCCGGAGCTGATGCGGGCGCTGGAGATCGACAAGGCGGTCTACGAGGTGGTGTACGAGGCCCGGCACCGACCGAGCTGGCTGCCGATCCCGCTGGCCGCGATCAACCGGCTCGCCCTGTCCGTCTGACCGCCGACCCCGCCGCCCCGCTCGCCCGCCCCCGTTCGCCCGTCCCGCACCGCCGTTCCCCGTACCGCCCGCAGGAGTTCGCCCACCCCCGCCGCAGGAGGACCACGCCGTGACGCCGCTCGACCCGACCGGCCGCCCCAACCGCCCAGTTCCGGCCACCTTCACGGCCGGCCCGGGCACGCCCCCGGCCGAGGACCAGGAGGCCCTCCCGCCCGGGGCCGAGGCCCCGGCGGCGAGCGGGCCGGCCACCTCGCCGCCCGCCGTCCCGCCCACCGCGCCGTCCGGGTCCCTGCGCCTGCCCGAGGCGCCGCTGCCGCCGTCCGAGGTGGACCGGCTGGTGGGCGGGCGGCACCACGACCCGCACGCGCTGCTCGGCGCGCACCCCGTGCACGGCGGCACGGCGATCCGGGTGCTGCGCCCGTTCGCCGACCGGGTGGTCGTCGAGACCCCCGAGGGCCCGGCCGAACTCACCCACCAGCAGAGCGGGTTGTTCACCGGCCTGGTGGTCGGCGGCGACCTCCCGGACTACTCCCTGCTGGTGTCCTACCCGGACGGCGAGCCACTGCGCCAGCAGGACGGCTACCGCACCCCGCCCACCCTCGGCGACCTCGACCTGCACCTGATCTCCGAAGGCCGGCACGAGCAACTGTGGCGGGCGCTCGGCTCGCACGTGCGCACCGTCGACGGCGTGGCCGGCACCGCGTTCGCGGTCTGGGCGCCCAACGCGGTCGGGGTGCGGCTGATCGGCGACTTCAACCACTGGAACGGCACCGGGCACCCGATGCGCTCGCTCGGCTCGTCCGGGATCTGGGAGCTGTTCGTCCCGGGCCTGGCCGAGGGCGCCACGTACAAGTACGAGGTCCACACCCGGCAGGGCTGGGTGCTCGACAAGGCCGACCCGCTCGCCCGGGCCGCCCAGTGCCCGCCCGGCACCGCCTCGGTGGTCACCTCCTCCTCCTACACGTGGCAGGACGACGAGTGGATGGCCCGCCGGGCCCGCGCCACGCACCACCGGGCACCGATGTCGGTGTACGAGCTGCACCTGCCCTCCTGGCGCCCCGACCTCACCGACTACCGCGCCATCGCCGGGGAACTCCCCCGGTACCTGAAGGAGTTGAACTTCACCCACGTGGAGTTCATGCCGGTGATGGAGCACCCGTTCGGCGGTTCCTGGGGCTACCAGGTGTCCGGCTACTACGCCCCCACCGCCCGGCTCGGCGGCCCGGACGGGTTCCGGTACCTGGT
Source organism: Kitasatospora sp. NPDC059599 (assembly GCF_042735125.1). NCBI lineage: Bacteria > Bacillati > Actinomycetota > Actinomycetes > Kitasatosporales > Streptomycetaceae > Kitasatospora > Kitasatospora sp. NPDC059599. The sequence goes on from NZ_JBHWCL010000180.1 coordinate 10,537, forward strand.
CGACACCCTGCACCGGCACGGCATCGGCGTGATCGTCGACTGGGTGCCCGCGCACTTCCCCAAGGACGACTTCGCGCTCGCCCGCTTCGACGGCGAGCCGCTGTACGAGCCCGCCGACCCGCAGCGCGCCGAGCACCCCGACTGGGGGACGCTGGAGTTCGACTACGGCCGCAAGGAGGTGCGCAACTTCCTCGTCGCCAACGCGGTCTACTGGTGCGAGGAGTTCCACATCGACGGCCTGCGGGTGGACGCCGTCGCCTCGATGCTCTACCTGGACTACTCCCGCGAGGGCGACGCCTGGACGCCCAACCAGTACGGCGGCCGGGAGAACCTGGACGCGGCCTCCTTCCTCCAGGAGATGAACGCCACCGTCTACCGGCGCTGCCCCGGCGTGATCACCATCGCCGAGGAGTCCACCGCCTGGGACGGGGTCACCCGCCCCACCGACGCCGGCGGCCTCGGCTTCGGGCTGAAGTGGAACATGGGCTGGATGCACGACTCGCTGGTCTACATGTCCAAGGAGCCGGTGCACCGCAAGTACCACCACAACGAGATCACCTTCTCGATGGTGTACGCCTACTCGGAGAACTACGTCCTGCCGATCTCGCACGACGAGGTCGTCCACGGCAAGCAGGCCCTGGTCTCCAAGATGCCCGGCGACTGGTGGCAGCAGCGCGCCAACCACCGCGCCTACCTGGGCTTCATGTGGTCCCACCCGGGCAAGCAACTGCTGTACATGGGGCAGGAGTTCGCCCAAGGCGCGGAGTGGGACCACGAGCAGGGCCCGCAGTGGTGGGTGCTCGACGAGCAGTGGCCGGCCCACCGGGACCACCGCGGCGTGCGCCGCCTGGTCCGCGACCTCAACCGGCACTACCTCGACACCCCGGCCCTGTGGGAGCTGGACACCACCCCGGACGGCTTCCGCTGGCTCGACGGCGGCGCCGCCGACGACAACCTGCTCTCCTACGTCCGCTACGCGGCCGACGGCACCCCGCTGGTCGCGGTCTGCAACTTCTCCCCGGTCGTCCGGCACGGCCGCCGGGTCGGCCTGCCCCGGCTGGCGGGCCGGGACCAGCTGTGGGAGGAACTGCTGAACACCGACGCCGAGGAGTACGGCGGCAGCGGCATCGGCAACTCCCACCCGGTCAAGGCCGAAGCGGTGGAATGGGACGGTCAGCCCCGCTCCGCCGAACTGATCCTCCCGCCGCTCTCCACCCTCTGGCTCCGCCCGGCGTGATCGCCTAGGCTCCCCGCCTGGGACTGGTCGTCAGCAGGCGGGGGGCTTGCGCGTGCTTCTCGTGCTGGAACTGCTCTACCTCCTGCTGCCGGCGATCTGCTGGGCGTTCCTGGTCCGCACCCGGGTGATCGGGGTGACCGTCTTCGCCGTCCTCGCCGGCCTGGCCGTCGCGCTCGTCGGCCTGGAGGAGGACTGGTACTTCACCCGCGCCACCGCCGAGATCGAGGTCGGCTACCCGACCGCCGCCGGCCTGGTGGTCCTCGCGGGCGGGCTGGCCGAGCGGTGGCTGCGCGGCCCCCGGCCCGAGAAGGAGTACGACCACCCGGTGGCCGGCTCGGCCGTCGCGATCACCGTCCACACCCTGGCCGGGGTGGTGATCGCGTTCGCCTACCTGCTCATCGGCCGCGACTCCTTCCTTCCGAGCCTCGCCGAAGTACCGCTGCCGCCCGGGGTGACCGTCGAGCACGCCGACGAGGGCTACTGCGGCTCGAACTTCTGCTCCCGGACCCTCACCCTCGGCAGCAGCACCGGCCTGTCGCCCGCCGAAGTGCAGGCCCGACTGCGGGCCGCGCTCGCCGCCGACGGCTGGACGCCCGGCCGCGGCGACTCCCTGCGGCGGCCGCACGGCTGGCTGGTGGACCGGCGGGTGTCGGAGATCTTCCTCGGCGGGATGACGGTGGAGCTGTCCGGCTCGGAGACCACCAACGTCGAGCGCTGACCTCCGCCGCCTCCCGACAGGGCCTTCGCCCCTTGCCCCGGGTGCGGTCCTCTGCTCGCGGACGGTCGTTCGGGGTGCGAAGGTATGGTCGATATGACCACCTTCCGAGGCGACGGAACGGAGACACCCACGTGGCGCGCAGCGTGTACGTGACCGGGATCGACCGGGGGGACGGCCGCCAGGCCGTCGAACTCGGGGTCATGGAACTGCTCACCCGCCAGGTGGACCGGGTCGGGGTCTTCCGCCCGCTGGTGCACGCCGCCGCGCCCGGGCAGCCGGGATCGGACCACGTGGTCGAACTGCTGCGCGGCCGCTACCGGATCGACCTGCCGGGCACCGAGCTGTACGGCCTCACCTACGAGGAGGCCGCCGCGCTGCAGGCCGCCCAGGGACAGGACGAGCTGGTCTCCGTCCTGGTCGACCGGTTCCGCGCGCTGGAACGGCGCTGCCAGGCGGTGCTGGTGCTCGGCACCGACTTCGCCGACACCAACATCCCGGACGAGCTGGCCTTCAACGCCCGCCTCGCCAACGAGTTCGGCGCCGCCGTGCTGCCCGTGGTCGGCGGGCACGCCGGGGACCCGGAGGCCGTGATCGCCGAGGTGCGCAACGCCCACCGGGCGTACACCGACCTCGGCTGCGAGACCCTGGCGATGATCGCCAACCGGGTCGCCCCCGGCGGCAAGCAGCGGATCCAGCGCAAACTCACCGAGAAGCTGCCCATCCCCGCCTACGTCATCCCGGAGGAGCCGGCGCTGGCCGCGCCGACCGTCTCCCAGCTGGTCGAGGCGACCGGCGCCGAGGTGCTGCTCGGGGACGCCTCCGGCCTGGCCCGGGACGTGCGCGGCTACGTCTTCGGCGGCGCGATGCTGCCGACCTTCCTGGACGCGCTGACCGAGGGCGCGCTGGTCGTCACCCCCGGGGACCGCGCCGACCTGGTGATCGGCTCCCTGGCCGCGCACGCCGCCGGCGCCCCGCCGATCGCCGGCGTGCTGCTGACGCTCGGCCAGCACCCCGGCCCGAACGTGATGGCGCTGGCCGCCCGGCTCGCCCCGGGCACCCCGGTCGCGGTCGTCCCGGAGGGCAGCTGGCCCACCGCCGCCACCCTGACCCACCTGGAGGGCAAGCTCACCGCGGCCAGCCCGCGGAAGGCCGAGATCGCCCTCGGCCTGTTCGAACTGCACGTCGACACCGCCGAGTTGACCAACCTGATCGAGGTCGGCCGGTCCGAACGGGTCACCCCGATGATGTTCGAGCACGAGCTGCTGGAACGCGCCCGGGCCGGCCGTCGGCACGTGGTGCTGCCCGAGGGCACCGAGGAGCGGGTGCTGCGCGCCGCCGAGATCCTGCTGCGCCGCAACATCTGCGACCTCACCCTGCTCGGCGAGCCGGACGCGGTGCGCCGCAAGGCCGCCGGCCTCGGCATCGAACTGCCCCAGGCGGGGGCACCTGCCGGCAGCCGGGCCGGGGAAGACCCGGCCGCCGACCGCGCGCAGGTCCGGATCGTCGACCCGACCACCAGCCCGCTGCGCCGCCAGTTCGCCGAGCTGTACGCACGGCTGCGGGCCCACCGGGGGATGACCGTCGAGCTGGCCCTGGACGTGGTCACCGACGTCTCCTACTTCGGCACCCTGATGGTCCAGGAGGGCATCGCGGACGGCATGGTCTCCGGCGCGGCGCACTCCACCGCGGCCACCATCCGGCCCGCCTTCGAGGTGATCAAGACCTCGCCGGGCGCCTCGATCGTCTCCTCCGTCTTCTTCATGTGCCTGGCCGACAGGGTGCTGGTGTACGGCGACTGCGCGGTCAACCCCGACCCGGACGCCCAGCAGCTGGCCGACATCGCGATCCAGGCCGCCGCGACCGCCGCCCAGTTCGGTGTCGAACCGCGGGTCGCGATGCTCTCGTACTCGACCGGCACCTCGGGCTCGGGCGCGGACGTCGACAAGGTCCGCAAGGCCACCGAGCTCGTCCGCGAGCTGCGGCCGGACATCCTGGTGGAGGGCCCGATCCAGTACGACGCGGCGGTGGACGAGCACGTCGCGGCCACCAAGCTGCCGGGCTCGCCGGTCGCCGGTCGGGCCACCGTGCTGATCTTCCCGGACCTCAACACCGGCAACAACACCTACAAGGCCGTGCAGCGCTCGGCCGGCGCGGTCGCGGTCGGCCCGGTGCTGCAGGGGCTGCGCAAACCCGTCAACGACCTGTCGCGCGGGGCGCTGGTGCAGGACATCGTCAACACGGTCGCGATCACCGCCATCCAGTCCCAGGACCGCAAGGAGGCGCAGGCATGAGTGAGCGGAGCGTGGGGGTCCCCCCGGCCGAGGGCCGGGGGAGGACCATCGGCAGGTGCACGTTCCGCGGAACGCCCGCCGCGCACGTCACGGAGGTGGGCGCATGAGTGACGGCACCCGCGTCCTGGTGCTGAACGCCGGCTCCTCGTCGGTGAAGTACCAGCTGATCGACATGCTGGACGGCGCCCGGCTGGCCTCCGGGCTGGTCGAGCGGATCGGCGAGGCCGGCGGGCGCCTGGTGCACACCCCGCGCACGGGCGAGCGGCGCGAGGCCTCGCAGGTCTTCCCGGACCACAGCGCCGCGCTGAAGGCCGTCGCCGAGGAACTGGCCGCCGACGGCCTCGGGCTGGACTCCCCCGAGCTGGCCGCGATCGGCCACCGGGTGGTGCACGGCGGCAAGCGGTTCACCGAACCGACCGTCATCACCGACGAGGTGCTCCGGGAGGTCCGCCGGCTGATCCCGGTCGCCCCGCTGCACAACCCGGCCAACATCACCGGCATCGAGGTCGCCCGGGCGCTGCGCCCCGACCTCCCCCAGGTGGCCGTCTTCGACACCGCCTTCCACGCCTCGATGCCGGAGTCCGCGGCCCGGTACGCGATCGACAAGGACGTCGCCGACGAGCACCGGGTGCGCCGCTACGGCTTCCACGGCACCTCGCACCAGTACGTCTCGCGGGCCACCGCCCGGCTGCTCGGCAAGGATCCGGCCGAGGTCAACGTGATCGTGCTGCACCTGGGCAACGGCGCCTCCGCCTCGGCGGTCAGCGGCGGTCGCTGCGTGGACACCTCGATGGGCCTGACCCCGCTGGAGGGCCTGGTCATGGGCACCCGCTCGGGCGACATCGACGCCGGCGTGGTGTTCCACCTGCACCGGGTCGGCGGCCTGTCGATCGACGAGATCGACGACCTGCTCAACCGCCGCAGCGGCCTGCGCGGCCTGTGCGGCGACAACGACATGCGCGAGATCATGCGCCGAGCGGACGAGGGGGACGCGGACGCGCAGCTCGCCTTCGACTCGTACGTCCACCGGCTGCGCAAGTACATCGGCGGCTACTACGCGGTGCTCGGCCGGGTGGACGCGATCGCGTTCACCGCGGGGGTCGGGGAGAACGCGGCGCCGGTGCGCGCGGCGGCCACCGCGGGGCTGGAGGAGCTGGGCATCGCCGTGGACCCGGAGCTGAACTCGGTGCGCTCCGGCGAGGCCCGGATCGTCTCGCCCGCGTACGCCCGGGTGGCGGTCGCGGTGGTGCCCACCGACGAGGAGCTGGAGATCGCCCGGCAGGCCTTCGCGCTGGTGCACCGGGGACACCAGGGGTCCGAGGACTGACACGGAATCGTCTCACTCCTCGGAATTATTCGTCGGCGATTCCTCCCGGTCCGTGCCGAATGCACCCATAACACGAACGGATAGACTGATCCATATGCGCCGAGCGAAAATTGTCTGCACCCTGGGTCCGGCGACGGACTCCTACGAACAGCTGAAGGCCATCGTCGAGGCGGGCATGAACGTCGCCCGACTGAACATGAGCCACGGCAACCACGCGGACCACGAGGAGCGGTACCACAAGGTCCGCCAGGTCTCGGAGGACACCGGCAAGGCCATCGGCGTCCTGGCCGACCTCCAGGGTCCGAAGATCCGTCTGGCGACCTTCGCCAACGGCCCGGTGACCGTCGACAACGGCGACGAGTTCACCATCACCACCGAAGACGTCCCCGGTGACCAGCACATCTGCGGCACCACCTACAAGGGCCTGCCCGGCGACGTGAAGCCCGGCGACCCGATCCTGATCAACGACGGCGTCATCGCCCTGGAGGTCGTCAGCGTCGACGGCCCGCGGGTGAAGACCGTGGTGGTCGAGGGCGGCGTGCTCTCGAACAACAAGGGCATCAACCTGCCCGGCGCGGCCGTGAACGTGCCCGCCCTGTCCGAGAAGGACAAGGACGACCTGCGCTTCGCGCTGCGCCTGGGCGTCGACATGGTCGCCCTGTCCTTCGTCCGCAACGCGGACGACATCAAGGACGTCCACGAGATCATGGACGAGGTCGGCATCCGGGTGCCGGTCATCGCCAAGATCGAGAAGCCGCAGGCCGTCGAGGCCATGGAGGAGATCGTCCTCGCCTTCGACGCCATCATGGTCGCCCGCGGCGACCTCGCCGTCGAGTACCCACTGGAGCGGGTGCCGCTGGTCCAGAAGCAGCTGGTCACCCTGGCCCGCCGCAATGCCAAGCCGGTCATCGTCGCCACCCAGATGATGGAGTCGATGATCCACGCCTCGCGCCCGACCCGCGCCGAGGTCTCCGACGTCGCCAACGCCATCCTGGACGGTACCGACGCGGTGATGCTCTCCGCCGAGTCCAGCGTCGGCAAGTACCCGGTCGAGACCGTCCGCACCATGAGCCGGATCTGCGAGAAGGCCGAGGAGGAGCTCGTCTCCCAGGGCCTGCAGCCGCTCAACCCGGGCCGCAAGCCGCGCACCCAGGGCGGCTCGGTCGCCCGCGCCGCGTGCGAGCTGGGCGACTTCCTCGACGGGAAGGCGCTGGTCGCGTTCACCAAGTCCGGCGACACCGCGCGCCGGCTGTCCCGCTACCGCTCGCCGATCCCGGTGATCGCGTTCACCCCGGACTCCGCGACCCGCAACCAGCTGTCGCTGAGCTGGGGCGTCGAGGCGTACGTCACCGAGCAGGTGGCCACCACCGACGCCATGGTCGCCCAGGTCGACCGTGAGCTGCTGCGGCTGGGCCGGCTCGCCGAGGGCGAGACCGTCATCGTCACCGCCGGTGTCCCGGTCGGCATCCCCGGCACCACCAACATGGTGCAGGTGCACCACCTCGGCACCCGGGGCGAGTGAGCACCCGCCCGTCAGAACGCCCGTGGGGCGGTCCTCCCGTACGGAGGGCCGCCCCACGGGCGTCACGGCGTCCGCCGCACCGCTACTTGTCGCTGTAGGGCGCGTCGTCGTTGAACAGGTGCATCCCCGGGATGTGCAGGGTGCCGCCGAACTGGCCGGCCTGCTTGGCGGTGACGCCGGTCAGCTCCAGGTCCAGCGGGATCGGGATGGCGCCGATCAGGTCGTACAGCCAGCGCGGCAGGGTGTCCGGGGTGAGGGTGATCTCGCCCAGGTCGATCGGGATCGGCAGGCCCAGCAGCTTCGAGAGGTGGCCGGACAGCCGCTCCACGTACATGGTGACCTGGCCGTCGCGCATGGTCGAGGTGGAACCCTTGGCGCCCTGGACGTGGAAGGTCACACCGTTGCCCTCCAGAGTCGACATGTCGAGGTTGTCGATGTCCACGCTGTCGACGACGAACTTCAGCACCCGCTTGCTGCCGGTCGGGGTCTTCACGTCGTAGACACCGTGGAAGGCCGCGCCGTGCAGGGCCAGCCGGCTGGTCTGCAGCGTCCAGTTCTGCTCCGGGACGACCTGCCCGGAGGCGGCCGCGCCGGCCGTCAGACTCCGGGTGTCCACAGCGCAGTTGGGGTTGTCGGTCGGCGTGGCCGACGGGGTGCCGGTGGCGCCCGCGGTGGGCGAGGCCGTACCGGAGGAACCCGCGGAGGGCGTCGCCTTGGGGCTCGCCTTCCCGCTCGGCGTCGCGGCGGGCGAGGGCGCGCCGCCGGACGGCCGGGCCGCGGTCGGCGCGGTATCCGGGGTGGCGGCCGCCGCCTGCGGCTGGGCCGGGGTGTCGGATCGCGGGGCCGGGGCCGAGGCCGGGCCGGCCGGGGTGGTTGCCGGCGCCGGGGTCGTGGCCGGCGCGGTCGCGCCCGGCTTGGGGGTCTGGGTCGGGCCGGGGCTCGGCGAGGCGGTGGGGTTCAGCAGGTGGTTGATGCCGCCGACGATGTCGTCGATCAACCCGGCCTGCGTCACCGCACCCGGGCCGCTCCCGGCACCCTGCCGGTCCGTGCCCGACGCGACCGCGTCGCCGCCGGTGGCGGCCGAACGGGCGGCCGGCGGCTGGGCGGCGGGCGTCGCGGCGGCCGGCGG
>NZ_JBHWCL010000181.1:0-18009 GCF_042735125.1 Kitasatospora sp. NPDC059599
GTCCCGGCAGGGGCAGCGGCGGAGGTGGCTGCGCCCTCAGGCCAGCTGTTTGGTCGGACCCACGCACAGGGCCCAGATGACGAAGGCGTCGATCACGATCAGGACGATCGCCCAGAACGGGTAGTGGGGCAGCCAGGCGAAGTTGGCGATCATGCTGAGCCCGGCGACGACGACGCCGACGGCCCTCGCCCACACCGCGCCGCCGAAGAGCGCCGTCCCGGCCAGGACGAGGACCACACCGAGGGCCAGGTGGATCCAGCCCCAGCCCGTGGTGCTCCACGAGAACGTGTAGTTCCGGGTGGCCACCACCAGGTCGTTGTTCACGATGGCGGCGATCCCCTCCAGGACCATCAGGATGCCGCCGATGAGCATCATGATCGCGGCGAAGGTGGTCCACCCGCCCGCGAAGGCCCGCTCCACCGTGAGGGGCCTGCGGCCTGCCCCTGTGGCACCGTCCGCCATGGTGTGGACTCCTTCCCGGGGCCAACCGTGTCACCCGTGGGGCGACCTGCTCGGAGACTCCGCTTCCAGGCTGCCACGCACCCACCGCATCCCGCGAGGGCAGGGGCCGGAGGACGGACGGGGCGCGGCCGCAGCGTCGTGCCCGCCGTGCCGTGCCGTGCCGCAGCGCAACGCCGTGCCGCGGCGGGGGCGGCGGCCTCAGAGTTCGCGGATCTCCTGTCTGGTCAGCGCGTACCCGAACGCGGCCAGCAGGCAGAGCCCGGTCGTCGCGAACACCCCCCGGCTGCCGAAGGCGTCCACCGCGGCGCCGGCCGCGACCACGGACAGCGGGAAGACTCCCAGCGCGCAGAAGGTGATGGCTCCCATGACCCGGGCCAGGAGCGCGGGCGGGGTGCTCTTCTGCACGCCGGTGACGACCAGGACGTTGGTCACCGTGCCGGCGCCGCCGGCCAGGCAGAGCAGCAGTGCGGCGCCGATGAGGCCGACGAACGGGACCAGGCCGATCGCCGCGCCCATCACCAGGCCGGAGAGCATCGCCGCGCGGCCCCGGGAGCGCAGTTCGGTGAGGCCGGCGGCGAACAGGCCGCCGAGCAGGGCGCCGCCGGTGAAGGCGGCCAGGAGCAGGCCCAGTCCGACGGCGCCGGCGGCGAAGCCCTGGGTGGCCAGGGCCGGCAGGGCGACCCGGGTGGCGCCGCCCACCGTCAGGTTGGCGATCACCGTCACGGTCAGGACCGCACGCAGCAGCGGTGATTCCCGGAGCAGGCCGCGGAAGTTCTTCGGCACGGCGGAGCGTTCGGAGACCGGGCCGGGCGGTGCGACGGGGCTGCCGCGGCCGATGAGCAGCAGCGTGCCGGTCGACACGGCGAAGGTCGCCGCGTCGACGGCCAGGGCGGCGGCCGGGTTCAGCCACGCCACGAGCGGGCCGGCCACCGCCGGGCCGAGCAGACCCGCGCCGAAGGTGACCGTGCTGTTCAGCGCGTTGCCCGCGTGCAGGTCATCAGTGGGCAGCAGCGACGGGGTGACGGCCCAGGCGGCCGGCAGGAAGACCCCTGCGCCGAGGCCGACCAGCAGGGCGAGCCCGCCGATCAGCCGGAAGTCCGCCACCCCGGCCGCGGCGACCGCGCACAGTCCGGCGGTGGCGAGCAGCCGGCCGAGATCGGCGGTCAGCATGATCCGCCGGGCGCCGTACCGGTCGGCGAGCATCCCGCCGAGCGGGGTGGCGGCCAGCCGGCCCGCGCCGTAGGCGGCGACCACCAGGCTCAACTGGCGGGCGCCTCCGGCGAGGGAGTAGACCAGCAGCGGCAGGGCGACCACCTGGAACGCGTTGCCGAACTCCGAGGTCCCCTGCCCGATCACCAGGAGCCGGAAGCCGCGCGAGCGCAGCGGTGCGACGCCGATCCGGGGGCGGAACCGCACCAGCGCTGCCGCCCGGCCCGCTCGTGCGCCGGCCGTTCCCGTGCTGCCCGTCGCGGTGCCGTCCGTGCCTGTGCCGTCCGTCGCTGCGCCGTCCGTCCCGGTGCCGCCTGTCCCCGTGCTGCTAGCCATCGAGCGAGACCGGCAGCGATTCCAGGCCGCGCAGCATGATCGTGTTGCGCCACGGCAGGGTCTCCTCCGCGGCGGCCAGTTCGATCCGCGCGAAGCGCTCCAGCAGGCCGGTGAGCGCGACCTCGCTCTCCAGCTTGCCGAGGAAGGAGCCGAGGCAGCGGTGCAGGCCCTGCCCGAAGGCGAGGTGGCCCGGATCGCCCCGGTCCAGGATCAGCCGGTCGGGTTCGGTGAAGCGGGCCGGGTCCCGGTTGGCGGCGCCGAGCGAGAGCAGCACCAGCTCGTCCGCCGGGATCTCCACGTCGTCGACCATCACGTCGGTGTTGGTGAACCGCAGGGTGGCCATGCTCACCGGGGACTCGTAGCGCAGGAATTCGTCGACCGCGACCGGCATCGCCGCCGGGTTGGCGCGCAGCCAGGCGAGCTGGTCGGGGTGGTGGAGCAGCGCCAGGGTGGCGGTGCCGAGCAGGTTGACGGTGGTCTCGTGACCGCCGATCAGCAGTAGGAAGACCATCGAGAACACCTCCTGCTCGGTGAGTTCGCCGGCGTCCCGGGCCTGTACCAGGTCGGTCAGGATGTCGGCCTTCGGTGACGTCTGCCGGGCTGTCATCAACTCCCTCAGGTAGTCGTTCAGTTCGGCGGTGGCCTGGGTGAAGGTCAGCTCGCCGCCCTGGGTGAGGATCGCGGTCGACCAGGTGCGGAAGGCCTGCATGTCCTCCGGGGGGAAGCCCAGCAGCTCACAGATGATCATGATCGGCAGCGGGAAGGCGAAGTCCGTCACCAGGTCGGCGCTCTCCCGCTCGCGCAGCCCGTCCAGCAGGCCGCCGGCGATGCGCTCGACCAGCGGACGCATCAGGTCGACCCGCCTGCGGGTGAAGACGCCCTGGATCAGCCGGCGCAGCCGGGTGTGGTCCGGCGGGTCGCTGTTGAGCATGTGGACCACCTCCGAACCGAGCGTGAGGCCAGCGCCCCGCCCGCTCGCGATGGCCTGGCTGCGCCGGACGTCCTGCCCGAAGCGCGGGTCCGTCAGCGCGGCCCGGACGTCCTGGTGACGCGTCACGAGGTAGACCGGCAGGCCCTCGCCGAACTCCACGACGGACACCGCGCCGGCCTCCCGGATCCGGGCGAGCGTGGGGTAGGGATCGCGGATGAAGGCGGACATCCGTGCGGCGGCGTCGTCGACCGCGGTGCTCATGGCTCTCTCCTCGGGCTCGAAACTCTCGCGGTTGCGCAGGTACGCGGCCACGCAGTCACACGGGTACGCCGTGATGCGGCCGCGCGGCTACACCGTCAGCGACGGGAAGGGCCAGCGGCGCACCCGCATGGGCAGGAACCAGGTGCGGCCGGCCTGTTCGGCGACCAGACCGGCCTCGGTGAAGTCCCGGTGGACGGCGTCCGGCAGCAGGCCCGGCTCGACGCCCTCGGCCAGGGCGTCCAGCTGTGCCAGGTGTCCCGGCTCGTCGATGGTGAACAGTTCCAGCGTCCCGAAGCGGCGGTCGCGCACCTCGACGAAGCCGGGGCCGCGCCGGAAGACGCACTTGCACGGGAAGTACGTGGCGCGCCAGTCGGTGAGGACGTCCTGCGGGGCGCCGGTCAACTGCTCCGGCGGGTAAAGGTGGTGGAATCGGCGCTGCGCCGCGCAGCCGTCCGTGCAGACCGCCTGCCAGAGCACGGCGAGCCCCTGCCCGGTCGCCTCGCGCAGCAGCATCAGCGCCCGCGCGGAGGCCGCTGTCGCGTCCGCGCAGAGCCGTACCGGCTCGGTCAGCCGCAGGCAGCGGACCCCGGCGCGGTGCAGGTCGGTGACCTCCGCCCGCGCCGGGCCGGCCAGGGTGCGGCGGCCGAGCGCGAAGCCCGGCACCTCCCGCGCGGCGGGGTCGTGGTCGAGCCACAGCTCGACCTCCGGGCCGGCCGCGTGCCAGGCGGCGGTGTCGGTCCGGTCAGCCGATCGTGACGGCATCGGGCACCTCCTCCGTGTCCGGGCGGGCGGCGGCGGGCGGCTCGTCGGTGCGCGGACGGGCGGCGGCGGGGCCGTGCCGGTGCTGCATCCGCATCAGCACCTGGTTGTCGGACTCGACGGCGACCTGAAGGAAGCTGTCCCCGTCGTGGAACAGCAGGCCCAGCGCGGTGAAGCGCGCCAGCACCGGCTCGACCGCCGCCGCGCCGCCGGGGACCTTGGCGGCCAGTGCGGCGGGCGAGCGCGGCTGGGCCAGCAGCCGGAAGACGGCGAGTTCCACCGGATCGGTCAGCTCGACCACCCGCCAGTCGTACCCGGGCCGGGTGTTGACGAGCACGACCCGTCCGTCCGCGTCCCGGTAACTGAGCCGGGCGTCCGGGAACCGCGCGAGCCAGGTGTCGACCGCCGCGCTCAGCCGCTCCGCGAGGCCGCCGCCGATGCCGCGCGGCGGTGCGGTGAACACGTAGGCCAGCTCGGCCAGTTCGCTCTCCGGAAGGCGGTAGGTCGCGCGGTACTGGAAGGCCGGCCGGGTGATCGCGAAGCCCAGCTCGGGGCGGTCGAAGTACGGGCTGAACCGCTCGATCGCGATCCGTCCCGCTCCGGTCGGCGGGTCCAGGTGGTGCAGCACGGGCAGTTGGCGGATCACCGACTCGTAGTCGGCCGGCTGTTCGCCCGGGAAGCCGTAGAGGTAGTTCCAGGTCACCGACACCCCGGCGCTCTGCGCGTCCCGCAGCGCGCGGACGTTCTGGCAGCCCGTCACCCCCTTGTCCATGATCCGCAGGACCCGGGTGCTCAGGCTCTCGATGCCGGGCTGCACCTGGGCCGCGCCCGAGTCGCCGAGGAGCTGGAACTGGTGGCGGCGCAGGTTGGCCTTGATCTCGAAGTGCAGCCGCAGATCGACCGGGAGTTCGGCCAGCGACTTGAGGACGGTGTCGAAGTAGCCCATGTCCAGGATGTTGTCGACCACGTAGACGTCCAGCAGCCGGTGGCGTTCGGCGAGTGCGAGCACCTCGGCGAGGAAGTCGGCGGGCGGCTTCGAACGGAACTCCATCGAGGAGCCGTTGAGCCCGCAGAACGTGCAGTGGTGCTTCTCGCCCCACCAGCAGCCCCGGGATCCTTCGACGACGAGCTTGGGATCGACCCAGCCGGCCGCGACGGAGGCGTCGAGCCGTTCGAAGAAGCCGTCGTAGCGGGGCGCCAGGATCGCCGCGGGCGGCAGCGGGCGTCTCGTCATCTCGTTGGCCTTCGACGTCCCGGAGGCGTCGCGCCAGCACAGCCCGGGGACGGCGGAGAGGTCGCCGCCCTCCAGGAGCGCCGGGAAGGCGGCCTCGCCCTCGCCGCGCACCACGTAGTCCAGGAAGGGGAAGTTGCGGTGCAGCGCGGCGCCCTGCGGGCCGTCGCAGTTCGCGCCGCCGAACACCGTGCGCACCTGCGGGCACCGTTGCTTGAGCAGTTTCGCGGCGGCGAGGCTCGCGGTGTTCTGCTGGAAGGTGGTGGTGAAGCCGACCAGGTCCGGTGGGTCGGCGGCGAGTTCCTCGACCAGCCGGGCGATGAACGCGGGGGCGATCGCGCGGGTGGCCCGGGTCAGCGCGATCTCCTGTTCGCTCGCGCCGTTGGTGGCCAGGTACTCGACGTAGCTCGCGAAGCCGGTGTCGGTGGCGGTGCCGGTGCCTGCGCTGTTGGTGTCGGCGTCGTCGTCGCCGTACAGTGTGCCGGCGAAGGCCCAGTCGCCCGCGCCCTGGAAGTAGGACTTCTCGGAGAAGTACTGGTAGTCGTCCACGCCGAAGCCCGCGTGCTCGGCCGCCCAGTCCACGAAGTCCAGGTTGGCGTACCGGACTTCGACCACGTGCCCGGCGCGCGCGGCGGCAGTGTGCAGGATCCCGAGCGCCAGCGACGGCACGTCGATCGCGCCCCAGGGCATGTGCAGCAGGACGATACGCATGGTGGCCACTTCTGTCGGGTCGCGGTCGGTCGGGTCGCGGTCGGTCGGTCGTCGTTCCGCGGGCGGTCGGCGGGGTGCCGCTCCGGGGTGCCGAGGGCGCCCCGGAGCGACGGTGGGTCACTTGCCCTTGGCTTCCGGCTTCGGCTTCGGCTGCCCCTTGAGGGCAGGCGCGACCGGTGCGGCCTTGGTGATGTCGAGCGCGAAGTTCTGGACCACGACGGCGCCCCGGTCACGCTCCGGGGTGCTGATCGGGTCGTTCTGAATGCTGCGTCGCTTCATGGCTGTTCACCTCCTTCCATCGGCTCGGCGGGTGCCTCGGGGCGATCGCCCCGAGGTGACCGGGGGAGCGGTGCGGGCCAGGCGTGTTCGGCGAACCGGACCATCGCGGCCAGCACCGATCGGTGGTCGGCGGTCCGGCGGCTGTAGTGGCCGCCGTCCACCCAGAGCAGTTCGTGCGGCACCGCGCGCCGGCGCAGGTCCTCGGCGTACCGGGCGACCTGGTCGGGCGGGCACCGCTCGTCGGTCCGCGACGCGACCAGCAGGACGGGCGAGCGGACCCGGTGCACGTACGAGCGCGGGTCGGCCGCCCGGTAGCGCTCGGGCACCTCGTCCGGGGTCCCGCCGAAGAGTTGCCGGTCGAGCTCGCGCAGTGCGGGGGTGGTGGCGCGGTAGGCGGCCGGGTAGTCCGCGATCGGCTGGGCGGCCATGCCGAGCGACCACAGCTCCGGCTGCGCGCCCATCGCCAGCAGGGTCAGGTAGCCGCCCCACGAGAATCCGCACAGGCCGGTGCGCTCCGCGAGCGCCGTCCCGTCGGCGACCAGTTCCGCGCGGACGGCGGCCAGGTCCTCGATCTGCGCCAGCCCGACCCGGTGGCCGTACTCGTGCTGCCAGCGGGCGCCGTAGCCGGTGGAGCCGCGGTAGTTGGTGCGCACCACCGCGTAGCCGCGGCCGACCAGGGCGTTCACCCGCGGGTCGTAGGAGTCCCGGTCGTGGGTGGCGGGGCCACCGTGGACCAGGAAGAGGGTCGGCCACGGGCCCCGGCCGGCCGGGGTGCTGACGAAGCTGTGGATCCGTCCGTACGGCCGCAGGGTCCAGCGCCGGCTGCGGGAGGTGTCGTCCTGGTCCGGGTCGAGGTGGTGCGCGTTCTCCGCGCCGGGGCGCAGGACCAGCGGCCGGGGCGGCGTCGACTCCCGGCTCCAGACGCAGTGCAGGGTGCCGTCCGGGGCGCAGGACAGGTCGTGGATCGTGCCGCCGGGGGTGCGGATCTCCCGGACGGGCGGAGCCTGTGCTGCCGGTCTCCGGTCCACGGGTCTTTGCGGTGCGCCCGGCTGCGGTGCTTCCTGCTGCGGTGCTTCCTGCTGTGGCGCTTCCTGCTGCGGCGCCGCCCGGCCCGGCCGCGGGCCGAGGTCGGCGACGAGCAGTCGGCTGCGCCCGGCCTGCTCGTGCTGGATCAGAACCCCGCGCGGCCCCCGGTACCAGCCGGCCGATATCTGCGAGTCGAACGACAGCCCCGGGCACCTGCGCAGCCCCGGGCCCGCCCGCCAGGTCGCGACGGTGTACCGCTCGTCCTCCTCGACCACCAGCAGCAGTTCCGGTTCGAGGAGCGCGAGCGGGTTGAACTCGATCGGCCAGAGCCGCAGGCGGCGGTCCCCGGCGAGTCGCAGCGGACGGTCGGCCGGGCTGTCCGTCCGGCCGCCCGCCCGGGGGGCCGCCTGAGCATCCGTCGGCCACAGGACCACGGCGTCGTCCCCGTCGGGCCGTCCGCCGAGGGCGAGCAGCCGACCGTCCGGCGACAGGTCGGCCAGGCCCAGGTACCCCGGCACCGAGCCGATCAGCCGGGCCTCGCCTGCGGGCGGTCCGACGTAGCAGTGCGAGGCGCCGTCGACACCGACGGCCACCGCCGCGAGCGCGCCCGTCCGGTCGAAGGCGAGGCCGTACGCCCGCCCGGGCGGCACGCCGTGCAGCGCCTCGCCGTCCGCCGTACCCGGGCCGTCTGCCGTACCCGGGCCGTTCGCCGTCCCCGACCTGTTCGGCGTACCCGAGCCGTCAGCTCCGCCCGAGTCGTCCGCCGCGTCGGCGAACGGCTCGCGCCGCCACCGCCCTTCCCCCGCACTGTCGGCGTCGAACCACCAGATGGCGTCGCCGTCCGGCTCGATCTCGCTCAGGTGGACGCCCTCCGGCCGGTCGGTGACCACCCGGCGCCGATCCGTGCTCAGGTCCCAGGCGACGGCCTGCCAGCGCTCGTCGACGAGCCGTGTCTCGACCGCGCGGTCGGCCGCCAGGGCGGCGAAGCCGGGGGACTGGAACGCCTGCGTCACGGACCCGGCCCTTCCGGCTCGATGGTGGGAACAGGCTGCGCTGAACGTTCCGAGGCCGGTGATCCGGCGTGAAGATCCGGTGAACCGACGTGAAGAAAAGGTCACTTGTGGAGGATCGCGGCCACTCTAGGGGGGTGCCGTGACGGCGAACAGACCTTTCGCACGGTTGGCCGAAAGATGGCCGACCCCGACGGACCGACCCGACGGATCGACCGCGACGGACCGACCCGACGGATCGACCGCGACCCCGGCGGCGCGGGTGCGCCCCTGAGGATGCGAGGGTGGGCCCCGTGAACGAAACGATCATGGCAGCCGCCCGCGAACGGGCCGCCGGACACCGGCGCCGCTTCGACCTGCGCTTCGAGGCCTACTTCGCCGCCCTGCCGGAGCGCCTCGACACGCCGCCGCTCAGCCGCTTCACCCCACGCTGCCTGGAACTGCTGCGGGACCTCTCGCTGCGCGGCGGCAAGCGGCTGCGGGTCGCCCTGCTGTACGAGGCCGCCCGGCTGGTCACCACCGACCCGGTGCCCGGCCTGGCGGAGGCCGCGCTGAGCATCGAACTGCTCCAGACGCACGGGCTCGTCCACGACGACATCATCGACGACGCGCCCGTACGCCGCGGCGGGCCCTCCACCTACTACGCCTACCGCCGGGAGTTCCCCGAGGCGGACCGCACCGCGCTCGGCCTGGCCGTCCTGGCCGGGGACCTCGCCGCCTTCCTCTCGATGCGGGTGCTGCTGGACGCGGACGTCCCCGCGGAACTGCGCCAGGCGATGCTGGAGGTACAGCTGAACGCCGGCGCCGAGACGGTCGCCGGCCAGATCGTCGACCTCGAACGCGACTTCCGGCCGCTCCCGGACGAGGAGTTCCTGCACACCGTCTGCGAGTACAAGTCCACCCGGTACTCCGTGCTCGCCCCGCTCCGGCTGGGGCTGCTGGCCGCCGGCGAGGACGTGGCCCGGCACGACGCACGGCTGCGCCGGTACGCGACCCTGGTCGGCATCGGCGGTCAGCTGCGTGACGACTACCTCGACCTGTTCGGCGACGAGGACGCCACCGGCAAGTCCACCGGCGCCGACCTGCGCGCGGGACGCCGCAGCTACGCCGTCAGCGCCCTGCTCGCCGGCGCGGACGAGGGGCAGCGGGCCGTGGTGGAGTCCGCGCTCGGCGACCCGCACTGCCCGGACGACACGGTCGAGCAGGTCCGCGAGCTGGCCCGGCTGCTGGGCGTGGACGGGAAGCTCCGCTCCGAGATGCGCCGCTGCGCCGATGGTGCCCGGGCCGAGGCCGAGGGCTGGCGCCCGCACTGGCGCCAGGACGCGGTGGCGTTCTTCGAGGGCCTGCCGCTGTCGAACGTGATCGCGGGCGGGTGACCGGGCGGCAGGGTGAATGGGCGGCAGGGCGGCAGGGCGGCAGGGCGGCGCGGGTCCGGCGGGCCGGACGACACCCGGGAGCGTCCGAGGGCACCGGAGAACACCGGAGGACACCGGTGAACACCGGAGAGTGGGGGCACCGATCGCGACACCACCTCCATGACCTGGAACCGGCTCCACCTGGCCCGCATACTCAAGGACGCCGACGGCATTCCGGCCCACGGGAGCCGGCGCCCGGAGCGGCACGTCGGCGGCCGCTCCGACGTCGAGAGCCCCGCGGCACACCGCCGGCCCCGATCCCGGCTGCTCACAGGAGGTTCCTCGGTGTCACCCCGTCCGCGGTCCACCGGGTCCACCGGGTCCATCGGGTCCACCGGGTCCGACGGTCGACGTCGGCCGGCAGAAGGCAGGTCGACGTGATCCGCGGGGTCCACCTGGAGGCGCAGTGGCGCCGCGAGGCGCTACGGACGAACCTGTGGGTCGTGCCGATCCTGGAGGTCGTGCTCGCCGCGCTGCTGTTCGCCGTCACCTGGTCCCTGGACCGGGCCGCCTACCGGGGGGACCTCACCCTGCCGTCCTGGGTGATCAGCGGCACCGCCGACGCCGCCCGGCAGACGCTCGCCGCCATCGCGGCGGCCCTGATCACCGTCGTGGGCGTGGTGTTCTCGATCATGATCGTGACGCTGACCCTGGCCTCCACCCAGTTCGGCCCGCGCATGCTGCGGACCTTCATCCGGGACCGCACCACCCAGCTGACCCTGGGCACCTTCGTCGGCACGTTCGTGTACACGATGCTGTCGCTGGTCGTCATCGGGCCCGCCTCGCACGGCGACCTCGTGCCCCATCTGTCCATCACCGTCTGCATGGTGCTGGTGATGGCCGACCTGGCCGTGCTGATCTACTTCATCCACCACATCGCCACGTCCATCCAGCTGCCCAGGGTCATCGCCAGCATCGCGGCGGAGCTCTCGGCGGCGATCCAGGCGGACGCGGGCGAACCGGCACGGGCCGGCGGGGCCGTCGCCGGGCTGTCCGCGGCCGAACTGCACGCCCGGCTCGACACCGCGGGCGCGGCCGTCCCGGCGCCGGCCAGTGGCTACCTGCAGTTCGTCCGACACCGCACGCTCGTCCGGATGGCGACGGAGCTCGACGCCGTCATCCGGCTGGACCACCGGCCCGGGCACTTCCTGGTGCGGGGGCATCAGCTCGCCACGGTCTGGCCCGCCGAGGCGGCGCCCGAGGTGGCCCGGAGCTTCGCCCGCGCCCACATCACCGGCTCGACCCGGACGCTCGCCCAGGACGTCGCCTTCGCCGTCGACCAGTTGGTGGAGATCGCCATCCGGGCGCTCTCCACTGCCGTCAACGACACCTTCACCGCCCTGACCTGCATCGACTGGCTCGGCGAGGGCCTGTGCCGGGTCGCCGCCCACTGGCACCCGAATCCGGTCCACCGGGACGGGACCGGACACATCCGGGTGATGACCGCCCCCGTGAGCTACGAACGGCTGGTCGAGCGCGCCTTCGAGAAGATCCGTCAGGCCGCCCACGGCATGCCGGCCGTCCTGATCCGCCAGCTCGACGCCCTCGCGGAGATCATGTCCGAGACGACGACGGAGCAGCAGAGCCGGGTGCTCCTCGACCAGGCCGAGATGATCGAACGCCTCAGCCACGCGTCGGTGACCGAACAGGCCGACCGCGCCGACGTCCACCGCCGCTACCTGAACCTCCTCGCCGTGCACGCAGGCCTCGCCGGGCGGGACTGACGGCGCCGGGCGGGACTGGCGGCGCCGGGGGCGGACCGGACGGCCGCCCCGCTCAGGTGCACCAGAACAGCAGGCGGGTACAGCTCGGCGTGGCGGTCGGGGAGGTCGGGTGCGGGCTGACGGACGGCTGCGGCGCGGGACCGGTGTTCGGTCCGGTCGTGCTCGGGGCGGGGTTCGTGGGCGGGTCCGCCGGCGGCCGGGAGACGGCCGACGAGGACGGGCCCGAGGCGGACGCCGAGGCCGAGGCCGTGCCGCCGGACGGCTTGGACCGGGTGGCGGTGGCCGACGCCTGCGGCCGGGCCGTGGCCGCGCTCGTGACGGCGATCGGGACCGGTGAGGCCGGGGCGCCGGGGGTCGACGCGGCTTCCTGCGAGGGGGATGCGGGGCCCGTGGCGGCCGGGGCCACCGCGCCGTCCGAATGGCCGCCGGCCAGCAGGACGGTGGCCAGCCCGCAGACCACCACGCCGGCCGCCGACACGGCCAGGGCCGTGCCCTTGGGCCGGCTGCTCCGACGGCGGGCCGAGCGGCCCGCGGACCGTCCCGCCGAGCGGCGCGGTGGGGAAGCGGACGCGGTGGACGGGGTCTCGTCCGGTCGTCCGGGTCGGGGGCCCGCCGGCTCCCCGACCGCCGCCCCGAGCGCTGACTCCCCGAGCGCCGGCTCCCCACCGGAGGGACCGGCGGTCCGGCCGCAGCCGGGGCAGGAGAGCGCGCCGTTGAGATGGCGTTGGCAGGGCGTGCAGTAAGTCATGGGATCTTTTCCGTAGGTGCGGCCTGACCGGGATCCCGGCGGTGACTGCCACGCCGCCCGCAGTCCGGGCCGGATCGGATGCGAGCGTACGCAGACCGGACGGGGTTGCGACACCCGGCCGGAGCGAGGCTTCTGCGCGGGTCGGGTGTCGTTCGTGTGAGGGCGTGTGAGGGTGCGTGGAGGCGCGTGATGCCTGGTGAGGACGCTGCCGGGCGCTCGACGGCGGTCGGGGACGCATGCGGGAAACCGGCGGCGCGGGGTGGATGATGACGTCGGGGGCCGGTCCGGCCCCGCCTGCCCGGGAGCGGAGGCGACCGGGGAACCGGGCCGCACGGGCGGGCGTTGCTGGCTGAGGACACCCGGGTGCGGCGGCCGGCAGGCGCGCCGCGGGGTGTCCGATCCGAACAGGGAAAGGAATGGCACATGCACGTCACCCTCGCCGAGGAGCTGATGCTGCTCTCGCTGGACGACGAGTCCGGTGTGGCGAAGGACAGTTCGAGCGCCGGATGGGCGGTGGCGGGAGGCTTCCTCGCCGACCTCGCGCTGGCCGGCCGCATCGCGCTCGACGAAGGCCGGCTCAGCGTCACCGACCCCACCCCGACCGGCGAACCGCTGCTCGACGAGCGCCTGGCGCGGCTCGCCGAGTGGATCGGGCGCAAGGGTCCCGGCAAGGCGAAGGCGGCGGACTGGCTGACCAAGGACCACCCGACGGCGGTCCGGGCCACCGTGCAACGGCTGTGCGAGCGCGGCCTGGTCGTCGAGGAGCGCCACAAGGTCCTCGGTCTCTTCCCGGTCCGGCGCTACCCGGAGGCGGACGGCTCCGTCGAGCGTGAACTGCGCGGGCGGCTGACCGCCGTGATCCGGCATCACGAGGCGCCCGATGTCCGCACCGCGACCCTGATAGCCCTTCTGCACGCCGCCCGGCTGCACGGCCTGGCCTTCTCCGACCTCCCCCGGGCACGGGTGGAGCTGCGCTTCGCGGAGATCGCTGCGGGCGACTGGGCGGGCGACTCCGTCGGCCAGGCGATCCGCAACATGCGCATCGCCATCGCGGCCATCACGGCCGTCACCGTCGCCACGGCCGCCACGGCGGCCGTCAGCTGACGGGCGGACGGCCGGACACGGTGTCCTGCGGCTCCTTCCCCGGGAGCCGCGGGACGCGGGTGGATGCGCTCGCCGCGTGGGCGTGAGACGGGATCAGCCGGCCCCGTGGGGCGGGATCCTGTCGTGACGACGGGCGGGACCGGTTCGTGACGGCGAGTCGGCGGCGCGACGGGCTCCGGCGCGGGCCGCCTACCGGGTGGGCGGGAGGCTCGGGCGGTGCTGGAGGTCGACCGGGTTCTCGCCGTTCGCCGGGGGAGGGGTGGCCGTCCGGCCGACCGGGGGCGTCGGCGAGGCCGGCGATGCCGGCGGCGTCGGCGTTGTGGGCGGCCGGGGCCCGGCGGGCGGAGTGCCGGCCGGCACGGTGCCGGTCGGGGGCGGTGCGGGAACGGGCACTGCCGTGGCGGCTCCGGTGGTGGGCGCGAGGCCGGGTGCCGGGCCGGGTGCGTCGGCTGGTTCCGTGGCCGTGCCGGGGGAGGCGGGGGCCGCGGGCGGCGCGGGTGGCGGCCCACCGCCGGACGTGCAGGCTCCGGTGGCGAGGACCAAGAGCAGAGCGGCGGCCGGGACGGCCGTGGGTCGTCTCATGGTGGTCGCCTCCGTTGTCGCTGTGTCGCGGTGCCCGCCCTTGGACGGCGGTGGCGGAGGAATGGTTCCGGAGGCCGCGCCCGTGGTGGGCGGACCGCGCCCGCAGACGCCGGTCGGGCGCCGGTGACTTCGGGGTGACCAGCGGTGCTCCGGCCCCGGAGCCGCTGGTCGATCGGCGTGCTCGGGGCGGCGTGCTCGGAGTGGCGCGCGCAGCACCGCACGACGGAGCTCCCGGCCGTCGACCGGGAGCTCCGTCACTGCGCGTTCCGCGGGTGCCTCGTCCGGTCCCGCTCCGCCTCGGCGCGGAGGCGGAGCGGGGTGGGCCGGTTCCGGCGGGCGGGGGGATCAGCAGGGGAAGGTGCCGCTGTACAGTGAGTGCCCGGAGGAGGAGCTGCCGGAGCCGAAGCCGTAGATGCCGTCGTCGCTCCAGACCGCCTCGCGGAAGCCGTTGACGCAGGTCGAGGTCGGCGCGAGCGCGAAGCCCTCCAGGTTGTCGATCGGCATGACGGCCGGGTTCGTGTAGGTCACGTCCGGAACGATCGCGCCGGTGGCGTCGATCTTCATCAGGGTGTGCGTCTCGCCGCAGGTGTTGTCGCAGGTCGCGATGATGCGCTGGGTTCCGGCGTCGAAGGTCACGTCCATCACGGAGGCCTTGCCGGTCGCGATGGCGCCGAACGTGGTGAACGTGCCGTCGGAGTTGAGGCCGTAGACGTGCAGCGTGCCGTCCCACTCCAGGCCGGCGGCGTACAGGCCGGATCCGTGCAGCGGGTAGTTCGCCGGGTCGTAGGCGGCGTGGGTCAGCGGGTCGACCCAGCCGTTGGCGGTCAGCCAGCTGTCCGGCACGTAGCCGACGCCCTCGAAGCCCAGGTTGGCGTCGTCCTTGCTGCCGGTGTCGAGCTGGGGGAACTGCGAGGTCATGTCCCACTGGCGGACGGGCGTGAGCGTCGATCCGGTCGCGGTCGGGTCGAACTCCATGATCGTGTCCTTGGGGACCGTGTTGTCGGAGTTGTCGCGCTCGGAGGTCACGTAGACGTGGCCGTTGCCGCCGACCGTCAGGCCCTCGGAGTCCGGCTGGCCGGTGCCCCCGGCGAAGCGGATCTGCTTGCCGGTCGCGCTCCAGGACGGGTCCGGGATCCACTTGCCGTTGCTCTTGACCAGCTTGTACAGCCAGTTCTTGTTCTTGGCCGCCCAGAGCACCGACGGGTTCGCCGGGTCGAACGCGAGGCCGCTCAGGTCACGGCCCTCGGGGCCGGTGGACGTGGTGAACGCGCAGACGTTGTCGGCGATGGTGACGTCCAGCCCGCCCGGCCAGGCCAGCGTGCCCGCCGGGGTGGAACCCGTGCCGGAGGGCGCCTCCGGGGTGCAGCCGCTGGTGAGGGCGCCACCGCCGCCGAGCAGCCGTCCGGTCTGGCCGCCGCCCCCGCCACCGCCGCCCGTGCAGGAGTTCGCGCTGCCGAGCGTGGCGGTGGTGGAGGTCCGGAACCAGCCGGTGCCGTTGGCGCAGCGCTCGGTGGACGGCTTGGCGCCGCCGGTCGCCCAGGTCACCGAGTCGACGGTGGTGCCGTTGGCGTCGAGGAGGAAGAGCGAGTCGTTGTCCCCCAGCCCCAGCGAGGAGTTGAAGGTGACGTAGCCGCCCGCGGGGATGCTGGTCGCGCTCGGCGAGGAGGAGGAGATCGGGACCGGGGAGTGGCTGGTGTCGTTGTCGACGTACTTCCACGAGCCGATGCCGACCGCACTCGTGCCGCCGTTGTACAGCTCCACGGTGTCCGCGCCGTCCGAGGTGACCTCGTTGATCCGCACCCGGCTCGCCGCCGGGGTCGACGACGGGCAGCCCGGGGCGTTCGCGGCGCCGAACGTGGTCGCTGCGGTCGTGGTCACCCACGCGCCGGTGCCGTCGCCGCCGCAGCGCGCCATCGCGGGCTTCGCGCCGCCGGTGGCCCAGTCGACGCGGTCGACCACGGTGCCGTCGGCGGTGTAGATCACCAGTTTGTCCGAGTCGCCCAGTCCCTTGGGCGAGTTGAAGGTGACGAAGCCGCCGGCCGGGATGCTGCCGGCGGACGGGCTGAAGGACTGCGGCGAGAAGCCGTCGTCCGACATCTTCCAGCCGCTGATGCTCACCGCGGTCGAGCCGGTGTTGTACAGCTCCACCGTGTCGCTGTTCGCCGAGGTGACCTCGTTGATCCGGACGTTCTGGTAGCCGGCCGGGTCGGCGGCGGCCGCGGGCTGCGCGCCGAGCAGTCCGGTGACGACCAGACCCGAGAACGTCAAAGCCGCGGCGCAGACGGAGGCGACGCCGGTACGAGAGTGTGAGGTAGGCACGAGGCCGAACTCTGCTGACACAAGCTTGAAACGGCGTGTACTCCGGCTGAATGCCGTCTGCTGGACACCGGAACGCCAGGCACGTGCCGGTACCACGCGTTGCACCGGTCCCACCCGTCGCACCGGGTGCCGGCCGGACCGCGGACCGGACCCCTGGCCGCGGGCCCGTCCGGGAGGCCTCCTACCATTCGAGTCGCATTCATTCGACGGACGCCGCCGCCCGCGCGGCCGGCTGCCCGCCGTCCGACGCCCGACAGGACACGACGACGCTCCCCGCGTGCCGCGGGGGGAGTCGTGCATCGAGGAGGAACGCCCATGCAAGCCCGGAAGATCGGCGCGGCCGCCGCAACAGCGGTGGCGCTCCTGGCTGCCCGCGACCTCGTGCAGAAGAAGCACGCGCTGCTGCGGAACTTCCCGGTGATCGGGCACGCCCGGTACCTGCTGGAGACGATCGGTCCGGAGCTGCGGCAGTACATCGTGACCTCCAACGAGGAGGAGCGCCCGTTCAGCCGGGACCAGCGCACCTGGATCTACGCGTCGGCGAAGGAGGAGAACAACTACTTCGGCTTCGGCACCGAGGTGGACGTCGAGCACGTCCAGGGGCACGCCTACCTGAAGCAGCGCACGTTCGCCGACGCCCTGCCCGACCTCCACGACCCGCAGGCCCCGCTGCCCTCGGCCAAGGTGCTCGGCGGGCCGCGCGGGCGCGCCGGGGCCTTCCGGCCGGCGAGCGTGGTGAACGTCTCGGCGATGAGCTTCGGCTCGCTCTCCGGCGCGGCCATCTCGGCGCTCAACGAGGGGGCGGCGCTGGCGGGCACGATGCACAACACGGGTGAGGGCGGTCTCTCGCCCTACCACCGCAAGGGTGGTGACCTCGTCCTGCAGCTCGGTACGGCGTACTTCGGCTGCCGCAACGAGGATGGCAGCTTCAACCTCGACAAGCTCAAGGACGTGGTCGCCGGGGCCCCGGTCAAGGCGATCGAGATCAAGCTCTCCCAGGGCGCCAAGCCGGGGCTGGGCGGCATGCTGCCGGGCGCGAAGGTGACCCCGGAGATCGCCGGGATCCGCGGCATCCCGGTCGGTCGGGACTGCGCCTCCCCGTCGCGGCACACCGCGTTCTCCGACGTCGACTCGATGCTCGACTTCGTCGAACTGCTCGCCACCGAGACCGGTCTGCCGGTCGGGGTGAAGAGCGCGGTGGGGGAGACGGGCTTCTGGCAGGAGCTGGCCACGCTGATGGCGCGGGGTGACCGCGGGGTCGACTTCGTGACGGTCGACGGCGGCGAGGGCGGTACCGGGGCGGCGCCGCGGATGTTCGCCGACTCGGTGTCGCTGCCGTTCCGGATGGGCTTCTCCCGGGTCTACGGCACCTTCGCCGAGCTGGGACTGACGGACGACCTGACCTTCATCGGCTCCGGCAAGCTCGGCCTGCCGGAGAACGCCGCGGTCGCCTTCGCGCTGGGGGTCGACATGATCAACGTGGCCCGGGAGGCGATGCTGTCGATCGGCTGCATCCAGGCGCAGAAGTGCCACACCGACAAGTGCCCCACCGGCATAGCGACGCAGAACCCGTGGCTGGCCCGCGGCCTCGACCCGACCTCGAAGGCCACCCGTGCCGCCTCCTACCTGCGCACCCTGCGCAGGGAGCTGATGAAGGTCTCGTCGGCCGTCGGCGTCGCCCACCCCGCGCTCATCACCGCCGACGACATCGAGATCATGAACGGTGACTACGAGGCCCGTTCCCTGGCGGGCGTCTACGGCTACAAGGAGGGCTGGGGCGAGCTCGGCCCGCGGCTCGCCGCGGAGATCACGGCGCTCGTCGCGGCCGCGCCGGCCCCGGCGGGGAAGCCGGCCGTCTGACGCGCGACCAGTGGTGGGACCGGGGCGGGGCGTGCGTTACGG
>NZ_JBHWCL010000182.1:0-17970 GCF_042735125.1 Kitasatospora sp. NPDC059599
GCGGTCGGCGTACCCGTGATCGCACCCGTCGAGGCGTTGATCACCAGACCGGCCGGCAGACCCGTCGCCGAGTACGACAGCGGAGCCGTGCCGCCCGAGGCCTTGATGGCCAGGTTGACGGCGGTGCCGACGGCGGTCGACTGGTTGCCCGGGCTGGTGACGGTGACGCCGCCCGGGTTGGGCAGCGAGCCGACGTTGACGCCGGCCCAGGCGGTGGCGACCGCGTTGTACTCGGCGCTGTTGGCGCCGTACAGGTCGGTGGCCGCGCTCAGGGTCGCGGTACGGGCGGCCGCGTAGTTGGTGGTGGAGGTCATGTACGCGGTCAGCGCCTTGTACCAGACCTGCGCGGCCTTGTCCCGGCCGATGCCGGTGACGGTGATGTTGTTGACCGTCGGGCTGTTGTAGCTGACGCCGTTGATGACCTTGGCGCCGCTGCCCTCGGCCAGCAGGTAGAAGAAGTGGTTGGCGACGCCGGACGAGTAGTGCACGTCCAGGTTGCCGACGCCCGAGTACCAGGAGTCGGCCGAGGTGCCGTCCTTGGAGGGCTTGTCCATGTAGCGCAGCGGCGTGCCGTTGCCGTTGATGTCGATCAGCTCGCCGACCAGGTAGTCCGGGGTGTCGGCGGGCAGGTTGGCGTAGAACTCGACCATGTTGCCGAAGATGTCCGAGGTGGCCTCGTTGAGGCCGCCGGACTCGCCCGAGTAGTTCAGGTTGGCGGTGGCCGAGGTGACGCCGTGGCTCATCTCGTGGCCCGCGACGTCCAGCTCGGTCAGCGGGTGGGTGTCACCGGAGCCGTCGCCGTACGTCATGCAGAAGCAGCTGTCGTCCCAGAACGCGTTGACGTAGCCGGTGTCGTAGTGGACGCGGCTCATCGCGCCGACGCCGTCGTTGCGGATGCCGTTGCGGCCGAAGGTGTTCTTGTAGAAGTCCCAGGTGGCGGCGGCACCGAACTGGGCGTCGACGGCGGCCGACTCGCGGTTGCTGGCCTGGCCGTTGCCCCAGGTGTCCGAGGACTTGGAGAACAGCGTGCCGTTGCCGGAGGTGCCGTTCTTCATGTCGGTGGTGTTCTGGCCGCCGCGGGTGGCGTCCTTCAGCGAGTAGGTCGAGCCGCTCTGGGTGGTGGTCAGCGGCACGTTGCCGACGAAGACGCCGGTGCCGGAGCCGCGCTTGATGCCGTCGGCCTTGCTGAGCACGTCACCGGTCTTGGCGTCGGTCACCACGTGCAGCTTGCTCGGGGTGCCGTCGGACTCGCGGCCGGCGATGACGGTCTCCCAGGCGAGCTTCGGGGTGCCGTCCGCGGCCCACACCACCAGGCGGGGGGCGGTGTCGACGGAGCCCGCCTCGACGGCCAGCGCGGCGGCCTGGGCCTTCGGCGCGGCCTGGGCCGGGGTGGTGTCGACGCCGGCGAGGCTGGCCTCGCTGGCCTTGGTCACGCTCTTGGTGGCACCGTTCGCGTCCTGGTGCACGATCAGGTCGCCGCCGAGGACGGGGAGTCCGGCGTAGGTGCGCTCGTAGCGCAGGTGGCGACCGCCGTTGGTGTCCTGGACGACGTCCTTGGTGACCAGCTTCTCCTGGCCGCTCAGGCCGAGGGCCTGGGCGAGGGAGGCGGTCTGCTGGTTCGCCGAGGCGATCAGCGCGGCCCGGGTGGTCTGCTGGGCCGCGACGGCGGCCGGCGCGTCCGGGGTGGCCGCCTGGGCGATGACCGGTATGCCGGTGACCAGCAGCGCGGTGGAGGCGGCCATGACGACCGCCGCCTTCCGGGCGTGAGCGTAACGGGACATGCGGACTCCTTTTCCGACCGGCGCTGGGTCGCACCGGTGGAGAGAAACCTGGGCCGCGGGGTTGCGGCGCAGTGGGGGCCCCCGCCGGGTGCGACGGGGGTGCGGTAGCGGGTTGCGGTGCACACAACCCGTTGCAGGGTCGGGACGCGCTGCACCTCGGCTGGAACGGCTGCACCGGGGGGTGGGGCCCCCACGTCTGCAGCCGGAGGAATCGTGGCAGCAAACCGGCCGCCAATGACAGATGCATGCCACTGATTGGCCGGTTCATTACCGAAACCGTATGCACGGCGGTCCGTCAGTTGTGCTACGCCATTGCGAACTCGTGAACACGGTTTTCATGCTCCGGACAAAGTTCGATCACTACCGGCGGTCACTGACCAGCACTCAGGAGTCCGAGCCGCCCCGCCGGGCGGCGGACAGCGCCGCGCGGGCGCGGCACGTCACAGTTCCGGCCGTGCCAGGAACTGTTTCCGGCCAAACCGTGACCGGAACGGAACCGGGCCCCGCTCCGCCTCAACGGCGGTGCGGGGCCCAGCGGTTGCCCGGGTGTACGGACCGGTGTCCGATCCGGTGCCGGGACCGGTGTCCGGCCCGGTGCCGGAACCGGTCGGAGCCGGTGTACGGCCCGGTGTCGGAACTGTGTCGGAACGGCGCCGGGGCCGGCCCGGTGTCGGATCGACACCGGCCCGGCCCCGGCACCCGGATCAGCGCTGGACGAACACCGCCACGGTCCGCCCCGGCACGGTGAACGTGCCGGTCGCGGCGTCGAAGCCGGACTGCTTCACCACCGGGTCCGTCCCGCCCGCCTGCGCGGGGTGCAGCGTCTGGCCCGTCCCCCGCAGGGCGGCCACGGTCTGCGCCTGTGCGGTGGGCGTGGCGTTGAAGACCACCGTGACACCCTTCTCCGCCCCGGCCAGACCGGTGCCGTCCAGGTGCAGGGTGATCACCCCGGGCAGCTCGCCGGCGGTGCCGGACAGCGGGTACGAGAGCCGCTGCTGGACGGCCGCCAGGGTCGGCAGGGAGAACAGCGGCGAGGACTGCTTGATCCGCAGGAACTCCTGGTACTGCGCCGAGGCCGCCCGCATGTCGGCCGCGCCGACGGTCAGCTTCGGGTTCGCCAGCAGGGACTGCGCGGTCGGCCACATGCCCTTGTTGTCGGCGGCCGGCGGCAGGCCGCGGCCCCAGCCGTTGCCGTCCACGGCACCCGTCGACGGGTCGGGCCAGTGGATCGCGTTGAACCAGTCGCCCGAGTCGTAGGAGTTGGAGTCGAGCGACTTGGAGCGCAGCAGGTCGCTGCCGGCCTGGGCGAAGCCCGCGCCCTGGGTGAGCGCGGTGAGCGAGAGCCCGAGCGCCTGCATCCGGGCGCGGTCGGCGGGCGCGGTGCCGGTCGGCAGCTTGTACGCGAGCGCGTCGAAGAGGTCGGTGTTGTCGTGGGCGTCCACGTACTCCACCGCCTCGCCGGGCTTGGCCGCGTACCCGGTCGGGGAGCCGTTGTAGTCGACCTGGGCGCCGGTGACGGCCTTCCCGGAGCTGTCGGTGAAGGAGTACCCGGCGAGGTTCCCGGTCAGGCCCACCTTCAGCTGGTCCATCTGGTGCAGCAGCCGGGCCTTCTGTTCCTCCGGGCTCCCGTTCGCGGGCGAGCCGTTCGGGTCGGTGAACAGGCCCGAGGCGAAGCCCTGCTGCGGCGCGGAGTCGAGCATGAAGTTGCCGCCGCGCGCGGCGTCGCGGATCCGGTCGTCGAAGGTGGCGATGCCGGTGCCGGCCATGTTGAGCTGGGTGGCCTGCTGGAACCGGGCGTTGTTCGCGACGGCGCCGAAGTTCCAGCCCTCGCCGTACAGGAGGACGTTCTTGCCGTCCACGCCGTCCGAGTCCGGCGTCATCTTCCGCAGCGCGGCCTGCACGTCCAGCATGGTGGACTTCGGGTCCAGGCCCATCAGGTCGAAGCGGAAGCCGTCCACCTTGTACTCCCGGGCCCACAGGGTCACCGAGTCGACCACCAGCCGGTTCATCATGGCGTGTTCGGGCGCGGTGTCGGAGCAGCAGCTGTCCGCCGTCACCTTGCCGTCGGCGTCCAGCCGCTGGTAGTAGCCGGGGACGACCCGGTCCAGCACCGAGTGCTCGGCCTGTCCGCTGGCGGCGGTGTGGTTGTAGACCACGTCGAGCACCACCCGCAGCCCGGCCGCGTGCATGGCCTGCACCATCTGCCGGAACTGCACGGTGCGGGCCGTGCCCCCGGGGTCCGTCGCGTAGGAGCCCTCCGGCACGTTGTAGTGCAGCGGGTCGTAGCCCCAGTTGTAGGCGTCGTCGGCCGCGACGGCCGCCACGCACTCCTGCTGCTTCGGGCCGTCCGCCGGGAGGGACTTGAGGTCGCAGGCGGGCAGCTTCTGCTCCGCCCGGTTCTCCCGGATGGTGGCGATGTCGAAGGTCGGCAGCAGGTGGATCGTGGTCACCCCCGCCTTGGCCAGGTCCCGCAGGTGCTGCATGCCGGCCGACTGCGACTCGGTGAACGCCAGGTAGGTGCCGCGTTCGGCGGCCGGGACGGTGGTGTCCGCCACCGAGAAGTCCCGGACGTGCAGTTCCTGGATCTGCTGCTGCGCGGGCGGCACGGCCTGCGGGCGGGCGTGGTCGTCCCAGCCCGCGGGCTTGAGCTCCTTGGCGTCGAGGTTCGCGACGAGGCTGCGCTTCGAGTCGGTCGACAGCGCCACCGAGTACGGGTCGGTGACGGTGTTGACCACCACCTGCTGCACCGAGGGCGCCCAGACCTTCACCTGGTAGAGGTAGTACTTGCCGTCCAACTCGCCCTTGTCACGGACGACTTCCCAGACTCCGGTCTCGTCGTCCCGCTTCAGCGGCAGGGTCTTCGGGGTGCCTCCGGTCGGGCCGTCGAAGACCTGGACGGAGACCTCCTGCGCGGTCGGCGCCCACAGCGACAGCGCCACCTTGCCGTCGTAGTAGGCCGGGCCGAAGTCGACCTTGCCGGTCCGCCCGGCGTACAACGCGTCCAGCACGCCCGGGATCTGCACCCCGGTCCCGGCCAGCAGGGCGCCGCTGGGCAGGTGTTCGGTGAACAGCAGCTGGCCGCGCAGCGCGGCCGGGACGCGGGCGGTGTCCCGGGCGTCGACGGTGAAGGCCCGGTAGCCCGCCAGGTGCGGGTACGCGGCCTTCTGCGCGTCGGTCAGCCCGCCCTTGACCGGGGTGAGCCGCAGCCACCGGCCGGGCTCGGTCAGCACGCCCTTGTCGGCCTTGATGCCGCCGGCCGGGTCGTACACCAGCTGGGCGCTGGTGCCGCCGGCCAGGGCGTCGTCGCCCGCGCCGTAGTTCGCCGGGACGACGACGGTCCGCGCGTCGATCCACTGCGCCTTGGCGGTGCCGAGGTCGACCTGCAAGGAGGCGGCCGGGTTCTGCGGCAGCAGGTAGCCCTCGCGGCCGCCGAGGATCCAGACCTCCTTGCCGTTGACGGCGAAGTCCAGCGACTGGTCGGCGGGCAGGTCCTTGTCGTTGCCCTTGTGGAGGATGTAGCTGAGGCTGGTCGCGCCGGGGGCCAGCGGCACCTCGAAGACGGCGCCGAAGGCGTCGCGGCGCACCGGCGTCAGCGGCTTGCCCCAGTCGGTGGGGGCGGCGGCGCCGGTCCAGTCGTGCAGGCCCCAGCCGTCGTAGTCGCCGTCGGCCCGGTTGTAGTGGATGACGGCGGTGTTCGCCGGCTGGGTGTTCGCCGGGCCGGGGTCGGCGGTGCGCACGGCCGGGTCGCCCTGCTTCAGCCACACCTCGCCGGTGCTGCCGATGTCGACGTGCCGGTCGGCGTCCACGTCCTTGACGCCGTTCTTCTCCACGACGAACCCGACGTCCGAGGCGCCCGGCTTGAGCCGCACGTACGCGAAGGCGCCGTACGCGTCCCGCCCGGTGAAGCCGTGCCCGGCGGGCCACTGGGTGGCCTCGCCGTCGGCGAGGTCGCCCCAGGCGTAGAGGTTCCAGCCGTCGTAGTCGCCGTCCGGCCGGTTGTAGTGGACGACGGCGTACGGGCGGGCGCCCGCGGTGGGCACCGGCTCGGGCGCGGGGGTGCCGGTGGTGAAGCTCGCGGTGGCGGAGCGCAGGTGGCCCCCGGAGTCCTGCACGACCGCCTTGTACCGCACGACCGTGCCGGGGGCGACGGCGCCGAGGTCCTGGGTGACGAGGAAGTTCCTCCGGCCGTCGGGGCCGGGCTTCCCGGTGTCGGCGGTGCCCAGCGTCTGCCAGGGCCCGGTGCCGATCTGGGCGGCGAAGCTCACCCGGTCGAACCCGCTGCCGTCGGCGCCGGCGCCGACCGTGACGAGCCCGGTGGCGCCGTCCGCGGGCGGCTGCACCGAGAGCTGCGGCGCCGCGGCCGGGGCCGCGAGCCGGCCGGCCGCCTTGAGCACCACGGAGGAGAGCGCGGGAACGGTGACGGTCACCTTGCGGTCGGCGCCGCTGGTGACCCGCTCCCCCGCCGCCGGGTAGATCCGGTCGAAGCCCGTCCCGGCCGAGAAGGTGTCCAGCGTGACGGTCTTCGCCTCGGTGGCGTTGTTGACCGCCACCAGGTACTCGACCTGTTGCGCCGCGTCGATCCGGGAGAAGGCGTAGACGCCGGGGCCGTCGGCGGCGTACCGCTCGATCTGGGCGCCGTCGGCCAGCGCCGGGTTGTCCCGGCGCAGCTTCGCCAGCCCGGCGATGCCCTGGTAGAGCTCGCCGCCCTGTCCGTAGCGGTCGGCCGGACCGGCGGCGCCGCCGAGCACCCGGTCGCCGTTGTAGGAGGGGGTCTTCGAGGCGAACAGGTCCTGCCGGGCGTCCTTGTCGCCGCCCGCCCCGGTGAAGCCCTGCTCGTCGCCGTAGTAGACGACGGGCTGGCCGCGGGTGAGGAACTGCAGCTCGTTGCCGAGCCGGTCCTTCTTCAGCAGGGTCGCCTCGTCGGCGCCCGGGTTGTCGGCGAGCAGGAAGGAGCCGAAGCGGCCCATGTCGTGGTTGCCGAGGAAGGTCGGCAGCTCGTACGCGTCGCTGTCGGCGCCGGTGTAGCGGTAGTCCTGGCCGTAGACGTCGGCGAGGGTCTTCGCCGATCCGCCCTGGGAGACGTAGGACCGGGCGGCGCCCTGGAACGGGAAGTCCAGGGTGGCCTGCAGCTTGCCCTTGGTGACGTAGGGCGAGGTGACCGCCGGGTCGCCGGAGTAGACCTCGCCGAACATGAAGAACTTCTTGTTGCCCTGCTTGGCCGCGAAGTCCTTGAGCGCGGGCGCCCACTGCTGCCAGAAGGCCATGTTCACGTGCTTGACGGTGTCGATCCGGAAGCCGTCCACGCCGACGTCCTTGACCCACTGCTGGTAGACCTTCTCGAAGCCCTTCACCACCCGGGGGTTCTGGGTGTCGAGGTCGTCGAGGCCGCTGAAGTCGCCCTCGGTGGCGGACTCGCCGACGAAGGTCGAGTCGCCCCGGTTGTGGTACAGCGAGGGGTCGTTGAGCCAGGACGGGGTCTTGGCGGTCGCGTCCCCGGGGTTGCGGAAGACCGGGGTGTACGGGAAGGAGTCCTTGGTGATCCGCGGCCAGGGCGTCCCCGCGTCGGCGACGGCGGTCTCGTCGACCGGGTTGCCGTCGGCGTCGAGCGTCGGGTAGGCACCGGTCGAGCGGTAGCCGTGCTGCTGCTCGGCGTCGTCGACGACGTCGGCGGTGTGGTTGGTGATGACGTCGAAGAAGACCTTGATGCCGCGGGCGTGCGCCTTGGCTATCAGCTCCTTGAGCTGGTCGTTGGTGCCGAAGTGCGGGTCGACCTGGGTGAAGTCGGTGATCCAGTAGCCGTGGTAGCCGGCCGAGGCGTCCGCCCCGGTGCCCTGCACCGGCTTGTTCTTGAAGATCGGCGCCATCCAGATCGCGGTGGTGCCGAGGTCCTGGATGTAGTCGAGCTTCCGGATCAGGCCGGCCAGGTCGCCGCCGTGGTAGAAGCCCTTGTCGGCGGGGTCGAAGCCGTTCTCCAGGCGGCCGCCGGTGATGCCGCCGCCGTCGTTGGCCTGGTCGCCGTTGGCGAAGCGGTCGGGCAGGACGAAGTAGAACTGCTCGCGGGTGAGGTCGTGCCGTCCGGCGGTGGCCGCCAGGGCTGCGTCGGAGGGCGGGGGCGGCGGCGCGGCGGCGAGGGCCGCGGGGGCGCCGCCGAGGGTGGCGGCGGTCAGCGCGGCCGCGAGCAGGACGGCCGTGCGGCCGGGACCGCGGGGGGATCTGCTCCGTCGGGGGCGGGGCGGGGCATCGGCCACTGAGGGCTCCCTTAGGGGAAGGGGCGATCGATTTCCCAGGAAGCTAGCGGCCTGCAATATGTTTCAGCAAGATGCAGAAACCGTTTCGTTCGGGGAAAATCCAGGCCGCCGACCGTCTCCGGCCACCCCGATTACTCCCCCGGAGCGACGGGCGTGACAATGGGACGTATGTCCGTCCCACCGGTTAGCACCAGATCCCTGCGCACCCCCTACCCCGGTGGGAGCCGGCCCCTAGCCCTCAAGGGGGACAGCCGGTGAAGAATCCACTTCCAGAGGATGAGCAGACGGCTACGAGCGGTCTGGCAGACTTCTCGTCCATGGGGGAACCGACCGAGATCCAGCGAGGCGACGCCGTGCGCGCCGAAGCGGCCAGCGGTGGCGGTTCCGAAGCGGTGACGGCCGAACCCGGTCGCCAGCCCGACGGAGCCACCCGTGCCGCCCAGACCCGAAGCGCCGCACTGCGCAATCGTTTCCGCGAGCAGCGCCGGTCACCGGCCCGGCCGCGGATCTGGTTCGAGCTGGCCCTGATCGGGATCAGCTACTGGATCTACTCGGTCGTCCGCAACGCGGTCCCCCAGCAGGAAGCGATAGCCCAGAAGCACGCACGCTGGATCTGGGAGCTGGAGCAGCACCTCGGCATCGCGGTCGAGCGCTCGGTCAACCACGCCGTGGACGGCGTCGGGTGGCTCATCACAGGGATGAACTACTACTACGCCACGCTGCACTTCGTGATCACGATCGGCGTGCTGGTCTGGCTCTACCGCAGCCACCCCGGCCGCTACGTGGCCGCCCGCACCGTGCTGTTCGTCACCACCCTGATCGCGCTGGTCGGCTTCTACTCCTTCCCGCTGGCCCCGCCCCGGCTGATGGCCGACGGCGGCTTCATCGACACCGTGAAGACCCACGGCACCTGGGGCTCCTTCGCCTCCGGGCCCGCCGCGCACGTCTCCAACATGTACGCCGCGATGCCGTCGATGCACATCGGCTGGTCGATGTGGTGCGGCCTGGCGATCTTCTTCCTGGCCCGCCGGAAGTGGGTCAGGGCACTCGGCCTGATGTACCCGGCCGCGACCCTGCTGGTCATCGTCTCGACCGCCAACCACTTCTGGATGGACGCCGTCGGCGGCGAGATCTGCCTGAGCCTGGGCTTCCTCACCGCCCGCTGGCTCTACCACGACTGGGTCTACAAGCTGCCCCGGGTGCCCTCCCGGGAGACGGCCGCCGAGCAGCCGATCACCGTTCCCGAGCAGTGGAGCGAGCCCGCGGTCAGCACCGCACGCCGGTAGGCCCGGCACTCGCCCGCACGGCGACACCCGCGCACGACGAAGGGGCCCCCACCCGGGGCCCCTTCCGCGTACCCGGGAGCGCCTCCGGGGTCCACCGGCCGTCGGCCACCGGCCGTGGATCGGTCACAGGCCGTAGAACAGCCGGTCCACCACCACCCGGGCCCGCCGGGTGGTCCGCCGGTAGTCGTCCAGCAGCTCCCCGCTGTGCCCGGCGCCGTACCCGAGGTAGCGGGCCACCCCGGACAACTCCCGGGCCTCCCCCGGGAAGCTGTCCCCGGGCCGGCCGCGCACCAGCATCACCGCCGCCCGCACCCGGGAGGCCAGCACCCAGGCCGCCTCCAGCACCTCCGCGTCCTCCTGCCCCACCAGAGCGGCCTCGACCGCGGCCGCCAGCGCCGCCCTGGTCCGGGTGGTCCGCAGGGCCGGCACCTCGTGCCCGTGCTGCAGCTGGAGCAGCTGCACCGTCCACTCCACGTCCGCCAGGCCGCCCCGCCCGATCTTGGTGTGGGTGGTCGGGTCGGCCCCGCGCGGCAGCCGCTCGGCCTCGATCCGGGCCTTGATCCGGCGGATCTCCATCAGGTCCCGCTCCGGCACCCCGGCGCCCGGGTAGCGCAGCGGGTCGATCAGCTGCCGGAACCGCGCGCCCAGGTCCTCGTCCCCGGCCACCGGCTCGGCCCGCAGCAGCGCCTGGCTCTCCCAGGCGTGCGACCAGCGCCGGTAGTACGCCGCGTACGAGGCGAGGCTGCGCACCAGCGGACCGCTGCGCCCCTCCGGCCGCAGGTCGGCGTCGACCACCAGCGGCGGTTCGGTGGACGGCGCGCCGAGCTGGGTGCGCAGCTCGTGGCAGACCGCCTGGGCGGCCCGGGCGGCGTCCTCCTCCAGCGAGCCGAGCAGCGGCTCGTGGACGAAGAGCACGTCCGCGTCCGAGCCGTAGCCCAGTTCGTGGCCGCCGAAGCGGCCCATCGCGACCACCGAGATCCGGGTCGGCAGGTCCCCGTGCTCGGCCTCCCAGCCCGCGACGCAGGCCCGCAGCGCGCCGTGCAGGGTGGCGGCGTTGAGCGCGGTGAGCGCCTCGCCCGCGGTGTCCAGCGCCTCGGCGGGGTCCTCCCCGAGCCGGCCGAGGACGTCCGCGGCGGCGGTGCGGAACAGCTCCCGGCGGCGCACCGAGCGGGCGGCGGCCACGGCGGCCGTGGTGGACCCGGCCCGGCCGACGGCGGCCAGTATCTCCGACTGCAGCGCCGCCCGCCCGCGCGGTTCCAGGCCGTGCGGGTCGCCCAGCATGGCCACCGCCTCGGGGGCGCGCAGCAGCAGGTCGGGCGCGAGCCGGCCGGCCGAGAGCACCCGGGCCAGCTGTTCGGCGGCGGCGCTCTCGTCCCGCAGCAGCCGCAGGTACCAGGGGGTGCGGCCGAGCGCGTCGGAGACCTGGCGGAAGTTGAGCAGCCCGGCGTCCGGGTCGGCCGAGTCGGCGAACCAGCCGAGCAGGACCGGCAGCAGGGTGCGCTGGATCGCCGCCTTGCGGCTCACCCCGGAGGCCAGCGCGCTGATGTGCCGCAGCGCGGCCGCCGGGTCGGTGTAGCCGAGCGCCTCCAGCCGGGCCCGGGCGGCGTCCGGGGTCAGCCCGGCGGCGCCGGGCGGCAGTTCCGCGACCGCGTCCAGCAGCGGCCGGTAGAACAGCTTCTCGTGCAGCCGGCGGACCTCCACCGCGTGCCGCTTCCACTCCCGCTGCAGCGCGGCGACCGGGTCGGCCCGGGTGTCGTCGTTGATCAGCGCGGTCAGCGAGCGGGCCAGCCGGCGCAGGTCCTCGGCGCCGGTGGGCATCAGGTGGGTGCGGCGCAGCCGGTGGAGCTGGATCCGGTGCTCCAGCGAGCGGAGGAAGCGGTACGCGGTGTCCAGCGAGGTGGCGTCCGCCCGGCCGACGTACCCGCCCCGGGAGAGCGCGGCCAGCGCCTCCAGGGTGTTGCCGCTGCGCAGCGCCGGGTCGGTGCGGCCGTGCACCAGCTGGAGCAGCTGGACGGAGAACTCGACGTCGCGCAGCCCGCCCGGGCCGAGCTTGAGCTGGCGGTCCAGTTCGGTCACCGGGATGGAGTCGATCACCCGCCGGCGCATCTGCTGCACGTCGGTGACGAAGTTCTCCCGGGCGGCGGCCTGCCACACCATCGGGGCGAGCGCCTCGACGTACGCGGCGCCGAGCTCGGCGTCCCCGGCGACCGGGCGGGCCTTGAGCAGCGCCTGGAACTCCCAGGTCTTGGCCCAGCGCTGGTAGTAGGCGAGGTGGCTGGCCAGGGTGCGCACCAGCGGGCCGTTGCGGCCCTCGGGGCGCAGGTTGGCGTCCACCGGCCAGATGGTGCCCTCGCCGGTGGTGTCCGCGCAGAGCCGGGTGAGGGCGGCGGCCAGCCGGGTGGCGGCCTTGACCGCCTCGTGCTCGTCCACGCCCTCGCGCGGCTCGGCGACGAAGATGACGTCCACGTCCGAGACGTAGTTCAGTTCACGGCCGCCGCACTTGCCCATGCCGATCACCGCGAGCCGGCAGGCCGCGGCGGCCTCCGGGTCGTGTTCGGCGGCGAGGTCCAGGGCGGTCTGCAGGGTGGCGCCGGCCAGGTCGGCGAGTTCGGCGGCGGTCCGGGCGAGGTCGCTGGTGCCGGTGAGGTCGCGGGCGGCGATGGTGAGCAGGCAGCGGCGGTAGGCGACCCGCAGGGCGTCCGCCGGGCCGCGGTCGCCCTCGCGGACGCCCTCGCCGAGGGCGCGGAGGAAGTCCTCGGGGCCGGGGTGCATGTCGCGCAGTTCGAAGGTGACCAGCATGTGCCAGTCGTGCGGGTGCCGGGCCAGGTGGTCGCCGAGCGCGGTGGAGACGCCGAGCACGCCGAGCAGCCGGTCGCGCAGCGGCTTGGAGGTGGTGAGGGTGTCCCGCAGGGTGTGCCGGTCGGTCTCCTCGGCGGCCTCCATCAGCCGGGCCAGGCCGAGCAGCGCGAGGTCGGGGTCGGCGGTGGCGCCGAGCGCGTCCAGCAGCACGGGGTCGTCGGCGAGCCCTTCCAGCCCGGGGCCCTCCAGCAGCCGCACCGCCCGTGCCGGGTCGCCGAATCCGCGCCGGACCAGCCGGTTCTCCGGCCTGCTGACCCGGCTCCCGGCCCGCTGATCCTCCACCGCCATCGACCCCTCCATCCGTCCGCCCCAGCAGGTTACGCGCCCGGACGGCCCGGCGCCGGGCACCACCGCCGGGCGGACGTACGGGCCGTCGCGGCGGCCCGTGCCGCCGGTCCGTCCACGCGAAGGCCCGCCGCCGCCCTCGCGGGCGACGGCGGGCCGGAGGCGGTGCGAGCGGCCGTCACCCGCTCACAGCACCTGGAGGTTCTTCCGCAGCTCGAACGGGGTGACCTCGGAGCGGTACTCCTCCCACTCCTGGCGCTTGTTGCGCAGGAAGAAGTCGAACACGTGCTCGCCCAGGGTCTCGGCGACGAGTTCGCTGCGCTGCATCAGGTCGATGGCCTCGCCGAGGTTCTGCGGCATCGGCTGGATGCCGAGGGCGCGGCGCTCGGAGTCGGACAGCGCCCACACGTCGTCGTCGGCGCCGGGCGGGAGCTCGTAGCCCTCCTCGATGCCCTTGAGGCCGGCCGCGAGGGTGACGGCGTAGGCGAGGTAGGGGTTGCAGCCGGTGTCGAGGGAGCGGACCTCGATCCGGGTGGAGCCCTGCTTGCCCGGCTTGTACATCGGCACCCGGATGAGCGCCGAACGGTTGTTGTGGCCCCAGCAGATGTAGGACGGCGCCTCGCCGCCGGCGCCGGCGGTGCGCTGGGAGCCGCCCCAGATCCGCTTGTAGGAGTTCACCCACTGGTTGGTGACGGCGGCGGTCTCGGCGGCGTGCTTCAGCAGGCCGGCGATGAAGGACCTGCCGACCTTGGAGAGCTGGTACTCGGCGCCGGACTCGTGGAAGGCGTTGCGGTCGCCCTCGAACAGCGAGACGTGGGTGTGCATGCCGCTGCCGGGGTGCTCGGAGAAGGGCTTGGGCATGAAGCTGGCGTGCACGCCCTGCTCCAGCGCGACCTCCTTCATGACCAGGCGGAAGGTCATGATGTTGTCGGCGGTGGACAGCGCGTCGGCGTAG
This sequence comes from Kitasatospora sp. NPDC059599, assembly GCF_042735125.1. NCBI lineage: Bacteria > Bacillati > Actinomycetota > Actinomycetes > Kitasatosporales > Streptomycetaceae > Kitasatospora > Kitasatospora sp. NPDC059599. The sequence goes on from NZ_JBHWCL010000182.1 coordinate 13,415, forward strand.
CGCAGGTCGATCTCCTGCTGGCCGGGGGCGCCCTCGTGGTGCGAGAACTCGACCGAGATGCCCATCGACTCCAGCATGGTGATCGCCTGGCGGCGGAAGTCGTGGCCGACCCCGCGCGGGGTGTGGTCGAAGTAGCCGGACTGGTCGGCGGGGATGGGCGCGGTGCCGTCGCCGGGCAGGTTCTTCAGCAGGAAGAACTCGATCTCCGGGTGGGTGTAGAAGGTGAAGCCCTGCTCGGAGGCCTTCTCCAGGGTGCGCTTGAGCACGAACCTGGGGTCGGCGTAGGACGGCGAGCCGTCCGGCATCAGGATGTCGCAGAACATCCGGGCGGTGCCCGGGGTCTCCGAGCGCCACGGCAGGATCTGGAAGGTGGTCGGGTCCGGCTTGGCGATCATGTCGGACTCGTACACCCGGGCGAAGCCCTCGATCGCGGAGCCGTCGAACCCGATGCCCTCCTCGAAGGCCTGCTCCAGTTCGGCCGGCGCCACCGCGACCGACTTGAGGAACCCGAGCACGTCGGTGAACCACAGCCGGACGAACCGGATGTCACGCTCTTCGAGCGTCCGAAGCACGAACTGCTGCTGCTTGCCCATGGGGACAGTCTCACCTCTGCTCTTTACGCTCGTGTTACGCCCGGGAGGCCTCCGGAAGACCCCTGGCCGCGAATGTCCCCATCATGGCCGATCACCGGCCGGGACGGCAGTGCCGACCCCCGGGACGGCGTCCGGACCGCCCCCTCGCGGGACATTGCGTCAGATAGACGATTACACTCGGGGACATGCCCAATCTCCGTCTCGCCCTGAGCCAGATCGACCCCTGGGTCGGTGACCTCGCCCGCAACAGCGATGAGGTGGTGCGCTGGACCAAGCAGGCCGTCGAGGCCGGCGCGCAGCTGGTCGCCTTCCCCGAGATGGCCCTCACCGGGTACCCGGTCGAGGACCTCGCCCTGCGGGGCTCCTTCGTCGAGGCCTCCCGGGGCGCGCTGGTCGAGCTGGCCGCCCGGCTGGCGGTCGAGGGTCTGGGCGAGGTGCCGGTGGTGGTCGGCTACCTCGGGCGCTCCGAGCACGCCTCGCCGCGCTTCAACCGCCCGGCCGGGTCGCCGCAGAACTGTGCCGCCGTGCTGCACCGGGGCGAGGTGGTGACCCGCTTCGCCAAGCACCACCTGCCCAACTACGGCGTGTTCGACGAGTTCCGCTGGTTCGTCCCGGGCGACCAGCTGCCGGTCGTCCGGGTGCACGGGGTGGACGTCGCACTGGCGATCTGCGAGGACATCTGGCAGGACGGCGGCCGGGTCACCGCGGCCCGCGAGGCCGAGGCCGGGCTGCTGCTGGTGGTCAACGGCTCGCCGTACGAGCGGAACAAGGACGACGAGCGGCTGGAGCTGGTGCGGCGCCGGGCGGCCGAGGCGGGCTGCGCCCTGGCCTACGTCAACATGGTCGGCGGCCAGGACGAGCTGGTCTTCGACGGCGACTCGATCGTGGTCGGCGCGGACGGCGAAGTGCTGGGCCGCTCCCCGCAGTTCGAGGAGCACCTGATGGTGCTGGACCTCGACCTGCCGGCCGCGAGCAGCGACCACACCGACGGCCTGCTGCTGAGCGACGGCCTGCACCTGGTCCGCACCGAGCTGAGCGGCGAGCCGCGGCCCGCCCCCGTACCGGCGCTGGCCGCCGAGGTGGCGCCGCGGATCTCGGACGAGGCCGAGATCTGGGCCGCGCTGGTCTCCGGCACCCGGGCGTACGTGGAGAAGAACGGTTTCCGTTCGGTGCTGATCGGCCTCTCCGGCGGCATCGACTCGGCGCTGGTGGCCTCGATCGCGGTGGACGCGATCGGCGCCGAGAACGTGTACTGCGTCTCGATGCCCAGCCGCTACTCCTCCGAGCACTCCAAGGACGACGCGGCGGACCTGGCCCGCCGGACCGGCCTGCACTTCCGGACCGTCTCCATCGCCCCGATGTTCGACGCCTACATGGGCGCCACCGGGCTGAGCGGCCTGGCCGAGGAGAACCTGCAGTCCCGGCTGCGCGGCACGCTGCTGATGGCGATCTCCAACCAGGAGGGGCACATCGTGCTCGCGCCCGGCAACAAGAGCGAACTGGCGGTCGGTTACTCGACCCTGTACGGCGACTCGGTGGGCGCCTTCGGGCCGATCAAGGACGTCTACAAGTCGCTGGTCTTCCGGCTGGCCCGCTGGCGCAACGAGGAGGCCGGGCGGCGCGGCGAGGTGGCTCCGATCCCGGAGAACACCATCGTCAAGCCCCCGTCCGCCGAGCTGCGGCCGGACCAGAAGGACACCGACTCGCTGCCCGACTACGACCTGCTGGACAGCGTGCTGACCCGCTACATCGAGGGCGACGAGGGCCGGGACGCGATCGTCGCGGCCGGTTTCGACCCGGCCGTGGTGGACCGGGTGGTGCGGCTGGTCGACACCGCCGAGTACAAGCGGCGCCAGTACCCGCCGGGCCCGAAGATCTCGGTGAAGAACTTCGGCCGGGACCGCCGGCTGCCGATCACCAACCGCTGGCGCCGCGGCTGACCCGTCAGTACCGGTAGGTGGCGACCACCGCGAGGTGGTCGCTGCCGTCCCGGGGCAGGGTGCGGGAGTCGACCGGTTCGAGCCCGCCCCTGCTCATGATCTGGTCGATCCGGGCCATCGGGAAGGCCGCCGGCCAGCTGAAGCCGAAGCCGTCCCCGGCGGCGCCCTGGGCCGAGCGCATCTGCGAGGTGACCGGTGCCAGACTGCGGTCGTTCATGGTGCCGTTGAGGTCGCCGAGCAGCAGCACCTTCCTGACCGGCTCGGCCTGGATCGCGTCGCCGAGCGCCTGTGCGCTGGCGTCCCGCTGGTTGACGGTGAAACCGCCCTCGGCCTTCAGCCGCACCGAGGGCAGGTGCGCGACGTACACCGCGACCGGGCCCTGCGGGGTGCCGACCTGGGCCCGGAACGCCCTGGTCCAGCCCATCTTGAGGTCCACCGGGGAGACCCCGCTGATCGGGTACTTCGACCAGAGCCCGACGGTGCCCTCCACCGTGTGGTAGGGGTAGGCCTCGGCGAGCCCGGTCTCGTACGAGCGCAGCGACCGGCCGGCCAGCTCCTGCAGGGCGACGATCTGGGCGCCGGACGCCACCAGCCCCCGGACGGTGGCCGGGACGTCGGTGTTCCCGGCGGCGACGTTGTGGCTGACCACCGTCCAGTCCCCCTTGCCACCGCTCTTGTCGGTCAGCAGGCCGCCGAACAGGTTGGCCCAGAGCACCAGGGGCAGCAGCAGGGTGAGCAGCGCGGTGGCGGAGCGGCGCAGCAGCGCGGGCACGAGCAGCAACGGGACGGCCAGGCCCAGCCAGGGCAGGAAGGTCTCCAGCAGACTGCCGAGGTTGCCGACGCCGTTGGGGACCTCGGCGTGGAAGGCGAACAGCGCGGCGGTCAGCGCGGCCAGGACGGCGACCACCAGGCCGCGCCGCCAGGTGGTGGCCCCGCGGGCGTCCCGGCCCCAGTCCCGCAGGCCGAGGAATCCGCCGGACGGGGCCGCGGGGGCCGAGTCGTCGGCACCTCCGGGAGCCGCGGTCCGCTCGGTCCTGTCCGCCTGCACCATTGCGTGGCTCCCGTTCGCTCGTGCCGTCCGCCGGTCCGGGGTCCGGCCCGTGCGGACGGGCACGGTGCCGGACCGGTGCCGGTTCGATCGGATACCCGGCTCAGCCTATGCCGGGAGAGACGTCACTCCCCCGGAGCGGGTTCCGGCGCGGCCTCGTTTGGTGAGTTAGACCACGTCCGGTCGGGACGGCCGGGCGTTCGACGCGGCCCCGACGCGGCCCCGACACGGCCCCGGGGGCGGCGCGGGCCGGGCGGACGGCGTCGGGGGTCAGTGCGGCGCGAGGCCGTCGAGCAGCGAGTCGACCATCTTGCGGGCCAGGTCCGGGTCCTCCAGGTCGGAGTCGTCCCACAGGATGCTGCGGTACAGGATCGGGCCCATCAACAGGTCGCCCAGCAGGTCCAGTTCGAGGTCGGATCGGAGCACGCCCTCGTCCACGGCGCGGCGGATCAGCGCCAGCCCGGCCTCCCGGCGGGGCTTGACCACCCGGTCGCGGTAGGCGTTGTGCAGCTCGGGCAGGCTGTGCATCTGGCCGAGGGCCGCCTTGAGCACCCAGCGGGTGCGCTTGGCGAGGCCGCGTCGGCGCATGTAGTCGATCATCTCGATCAGGTCGGCCCGCGCGCCGCCGCCGGTCGGCTCCGGCATCGGGACCTCCAGCCGGCCGACCACGTCGACCAGCAGGGCCTCCTTGTTGGGCCAGCGCCGGTAGATGGTGGCCTTGCCGACGCCGGCGGCGGTGGCGATGCCCTCGATGGTGAGCTCGGCCATCGTGGTGCCGCCCGCCATCAGGTCCTCCACCGCGGTGAAGATGGCCTGCTCGGCGGCCTCGCTGCGGGGCCGGCCGCGGCGTGTGGCGGCGCAGGCCGGGCCGCTGTCGGCGGCGCAGTCCTGCTCGGTGCCGGCGGTCGGGGTGTCCGTCTTCATCCCCGCTGTTCTCCCTCGCTGTGCCCGGGCGCGCGGGCGCCGTCCGTGTCG
>NZ_JBHWCL010000183.1:0-17956 GCF_042735125.1 Kitasatospora sp. NPDC059599
GCCTCCACGCCACCCGCGCCCCCCCCATGCGCTTTGCGGGTGGGGGGGGCGCCCCCCCCCGGGCGCCCCCCCCCCCCCCCCTGCCCGCCGCCCCCACGGAGGCGGCGCGGCACGAACTGGCGGAGCCCGGCGAGGGTGCGGCCAGGGCACCCCGACCCTCAGGGCACCCCGCCCCAGGGCCCCCGACCCCCGGGGCCCCGACCCGGAGAGCACGAGCATGACCACCACCTGGCAGCGCCTGCGCCGCGACCACCCCCGGCTGCTCGACGCCGTCGGCGGAGCGGCGATGATCACGGTCACCGCGCTCGGCGCCACCATCGACCAGACCGGCGGCCACCTCACCCCGTTCGACCCGACCACCGGCGTCATCGCGATGGTCTCCGCCGCCGCCGTGTTCGCCCACCGCCGCCACCCGCGCGCGGTGGTCGCGGTCACGCTGCTCTGCACGATGACGCTCGCCTGGGCCAGCCCCCGGCTCACCCCCACGCTGGCCACCCCGCTGCTGCTCGCCCTCTACTTCCTCGCCATGCGCACCGACCGCGCCACCGCGCTGCGCGCCTCGATCGCCACCGCCGTCCTGCTCACCGGGATATCGCTGCTGTTCGGCTCCGGCGGCCCGATCGGCGAACGCCTCGGCGTCCTCGCCTGGGCCCTGCTGCCCGGCGCCATCGGCGACTCCGTCCGCAACCGCCGCGCCCACCTCGCGGCCATCGAGGAACGCGCCGAACGCGCCGAACGCACCCGGGAGGAGGAGGCCCTGCGCCGGGTCGCCGACGAGCGGATCCGGATCGCCCGCGACCTGCACGACGTGGTCGCCCACCACATCGCCCTCGCCAACGCCCAGGCCGGCATCGCCGTGCACCTCATGGACAACCACCCCGTCCAGGCCCGCGAGGTACTCAGCCACATCACCGACGCGACCGGCTCGGCCCTGCAGGAGCTGCGCGCCACCGTCGGCCTGCTGCGCCGCGCGGAGGAGCCCGCCCCGCTCGAACCCACCCCGGGCCTCGACCGGCTGTCCGAACTGATCGGCTCCTTCGAGCGGGCCGGACTGCCGGTCCGGCTCACCGTCCGGGGCGAGCCCCGGCCGCTGTCGCCCGGGGTCGACCTCACCGCCTTCCGGATCGTCCAGGAGTCGCTGACCAACATTGCCAAGCACGCGCACGGCGCCGACGCCGAGATCACCCTCGCCTACAGCGGCAGCCGGGTCTCGGTCAGCGTCGCCAACGGCCGTCCGACCGCGACCGGGCGCCCCCGCGCCGCGCCGCTGCCCCAGCCCGTCCCGGGCGAGAGCGGCTTCGGCCTGATCGGCATGCGCGAGCGGGCCGGCGCGGTCGGCGGCCGGCTCAGCGCCGACCCGCGGTCCGACGGCGGCTACCTGGTCACCGCCGAGCTGCCGCTGCGCACCGGCGCCCGTGACGACGGCCCCGCCCGCTCGGGCGCGGTCGACGGGCCCGGGACCGAGCACCGGGCCGGGGCAGGGGCCGGGGGACAAGATCACGCCGTTCGGGGCACCGGCCTCCCCTCACTGGGCGGCCCCCGTACGGCGCGCGCCGCCCGTACGCACGAAGCCGAAGGACCGGACCGCGCCGCCCGGCCGGCCCGCGCCGCCCGAGAGGACAGGGACCACGCATGACCATCCGGGTACTGCTCGCCGACGACCAGGCACTGCTGCGCGGAGCCTTCCGGATGCTGATCGACGCGGAGGAGGACATGGAGGTGGTCGGCGAGGCCGCCGACGGGCGCGAGGCCGTCGAGCTCGCCCGGGCCACCAGGCCCGACGTCGTGCTGATGGACATCCGGATGCCCGGTGCCGACGGCCTCGGCGCCACCGCCGCGATCTGCGGGGACGAGGAGCTCTCCGGCACCCGGGTGCTCATCCTCACCACCTTCGAGATCGACGAGTACGTCGCCCAGGCGCTGCGCGCGGGCGCCGGCGGCTTCCTCGGCAAGGGCGCCGACCCGAAGGAACTGCTCGCCGCCGTGCGCACCGTGGCGGCCGGCGACGCCTTGCTCTCGCCCGCCGCGACCCGGGCCGTGATCGACCGGCTCCTGGCCCAGCCCGACCGCGGCGCCGACGGTGCGGCGAGCGAGCGGCTGGCCGTCCTCACCGCCCGCGAGCGCGAGGTGATGTCGATGGCCGCCACCGGCCTCACCAACGAGGAGATCGCGGAGCGGATGTTCGTCAGCCCCTTCACCGTCCGCACCCACGTGCACCGGGCGATGTCCAAGCTCGACGCCCGGGACCGCGCCCAACTCGTAGCGATCGCCTACCAGTCCGGCCTGGTCCCGCCCGGCCGCCCGTCCTGACCGCGACGGCGGCCGGTACCGGGGCGACCCGGACCGTACGGGGGTGTACCCGAGGTCGGGCAGGACCGGCCGACTCGCGCCATTTGGGCCGATTGTGGACTGAGGGTTCGTCATATTTCCGCGCTGGAAAGCGATCAAGTTCCTGGCCTGGCCGAAAACCGCCTCCGAACTGGTGTATCGGCGAGTAGTCTGCCGATGACTCAGAATGAGGAGGATGTTCGTGGAAACCAAGGACACGGCAGGCGAGGTGCGGATTCTCCAGCCGTTGCCCGGGCGTACGGCGGACGAATCGCAGGCGTTCGACACTCGGCTCGCGCGTCTGCTCCGCCTGCTCGGGGCCGAGGTCGCACCTGGACCCGACTACCAGAGTTCGGCTCGATGGGAGGTCCACAAGGCGGTAGCCGGACGGTCCCAGCTGCCAGAGGAGTACTTCGAGGCACTGCTGGAGGCGGCGGTCCACGACCCCAACCCGAGCTTCAATCGGCGCTTCGTCGAGCCCGCCCTGCTCGCCTTCGGGCAGCGCCGGGTCCGCCTCGCCCTGCTGGGTTACCTCCGTACCGGCACCAACCCGGAGCGGGCGGGAGCCGCGCGGGCCTGGTACTGGACGGCCCTGTCGGTCGGGGACGGCAGCAACGGCGCCGCCGCCGACGAAGGCGCGAGCGTGCGGGACACCTGGTACGAGACCGCGCTGCGGGAGTTCGTGGCCAACCAGGACCTGGACGTCCGCCGCTGCATCCTCCCCGGCCTCCCGCTCGTGCTCCGCGCCTACCCGGCGGAGCTGCACGGCCTGGTCGAGGCGGCGGTCGCGATCGCCCGCTCGCACCCCGACGAGTACATCCGGCACCGCGCCGAGATCCAGGTCGGCCTCTGACCGCAGGACGTCCACGCTCCGGGTGCACACGTCGACGCGTGCACCCGGAGCGGCATTTCCCGCCCGGCCGATCAATTCGCCCACGATTCGGCGAATCGCGCGCCAACCGGATTTCTCCGCCCCGATTCGTGAACTCGCCGTCCGGTCATGACAATTCCGGTCGACCGTCGACGAACCCGGGGCCCTGCCGTCATGGCGGGACGGCCGAAGACCTGAAGCCCGCGGCCAGGACGACCGAGGCCGTCGACGTCCAACTCCTCGAAACCGCCGGCATCCGTCCGCTCGAAACCCCCGCACCGCCCCTCCCCGAGACCGAGCGGGCCGCGATGGACCGTGCCCGGGCGGCAGCTCGTCCGGGCCGGCACCGGGCTCTTCGGCGGCCCGGTCGCCGCCTGCACCGGTCTCGTGCAGGACGGCCCGACACGCTCGCCGGGCACTGGGCGCGGATCGGCTACCGCCGCTTCGCCCCGCGCCTCGTCCCGGGCGCCACCAGCCGGGTGGGCTCGTTGTACGTCGCCGTCGTCCAACTCGCCGACGACGGCCGGATCCTGGTCGGCCGGACTGGCCCGATTGGCCGGACTGGCCGGACTGGCCGGACTGGCCGGGTGGCCGGATGGCAGGTCCGACCGCCTGCCCCGGCTGCTGGGGCCTGCCCGGCGGCTGCGTCGAACCGCCCCGCTCGGCGAACCCCTCGACCCGCCCGCGCTGCGCCGCCACGCCGCCCGGGAACTCGTCGAGGAGACGGGCGTGTCCACGCCCCGGGAACCCCTCACCCGCTGGCCGCTCGTCCGCAGCGAGCACGGCAGCGTCGGCGTGCTCCACCTCGCCCCGCCCGTGCCGGCCGGGAACCGGCCGCGCGCCACACGGAGTTGTGCGCCGCCCATCGGTCACTCGGCGCGGAGCCCGAGTTCGACCGGATCGCCCTGATCGGCTCGCAGACCGAGGCCGCCGCCCTCCCCGGCCCGCACGCGGACCTCCTCGGGCCGGTGCTGCGCCGCCTCTTCGCCGGTCGAGTGCTTCGGGCGGACGCCGGAACGCCTGGGGCACCAGGATGCGGGTTCGCCGGGCCGCCGGTACGCGGAGCCCCGCCCGCGGGAGGGCGACCCGGAGGGCCGTCGTCGGTGCGGGCGGGGCTCGGTCGACCCTACGGTCGGTGCGTGCGGCCGACGCGACTCACTTCGCGTTCACGACGGTGAGGATGAAGTGGTCGCCGGCCACGACCTGCGACGACGCGGTGCCCCGGACCGCGGCGGCCGAGGTGATCGCCAGGCCCGCGGCGGCGAGGGCAGCGGTCGCGACCGTGGTGATGACGAGACGGCCGATCAACGTGCGCTTCATCGCTGCTCCTTGAGATCTGATGGTCCTGCAGAGACGGCTGAAGCATCGTCCAACGACCTTGCGGCGCGGTGTGGCCGCAAACGTAGCGAGCCGAGTCGATGCTCTCGCGGCGCACGAGCTCCGGTAGCTTCTGCCACTCACGGTCGTGTCGGTGGCCGCGCAGGAAGTCGGCAGGTTCGACTTCCCGCGCAGCCACCCGGGGTGTTCGGTGCCCCGGGTGGGGGCCGATGCGGGGTGTCCGAGGCCGAGACTGCCGCCGGTGGCCGGGCAGGCCACACGCCTCATGGGTCACGGCTCAGGGCTTGCGGGCCACCGCTCCGTACATGCTCACGCGCTCGGCGCCCGCGGTCGGGGGAGTGTCGGGGCGCCAGAGCGGGACGGTGACCACGCCCGGGTCGAGGAGGTCGAGGCCGTCGAAGAAGGCGTGCACCTCGGCCCGGCTGCGGCCGACCAGCGGGGCGGTGGCCTTGTCGTAGACACCGGTGACGCGGTCGCGGACCGCGGCCGGGATGAAGTCGGCGGTGCCGTGGGAGAGGACGAGGTGGCTGCCGGAGGGCAGGGCGTCCAGCAGGGTGGCGACGGCCCGGTACGGCTCGTCCTCGTCGCGCAGGAAGTGGAGGACGGCGGCGAGGACGAGGCCGACGGGGCGCGAGAAGTCGAGGAGGTCCGCGGCGCGAACGGCGTCCAGCAGGGGCTCGGGCTGTCGCAGGTCGGCCTGGATGACGGTGGTGCGGCCGTGGCCCGCGCCGGCCATCAGGGCGCGGGCGTGGCTGAGCACGATCGGGTCGTTGTCGACGTAGACGACGCGGGCGTCCGGGTCGGCGGCCTGGGCGATCTCGTGGGTGTTGCCGGCCGTCGGGATGCCGGTGCCGATGTCGAGGAACTGGTCGGTGCCGAGGTCGGCGACGCAGCGCACGGCGCGGGTCAGGAAGCCCCGGTTGGCGCGGGCGGTGGACCGGAACTCGGGGTTGGCGGCGAGGGCCTTCTCGGCGGCGGCGCGGTCTGCGGGGAAGTTGTCCTTCCCGCCGAGGTAGTAGTCGTACATCCGGGCCGGGTGCGGGATGTCGGGCCGCAGGTCGGCCGCGGCTCCGGCCCCGCCGGGTGCCCACATGTCCTCGTATCCCACGGCTGCCGCCCTTCGCCCGGACACTCTGCCCGCAAAAGTCTGATGATCTACTCACGGCCTTGCTGGCGGACAGCCTAAAGGCCGGGTCAAGGCGCCGGTACCGGTAGGTCGGGTCGCCCCCGTATGTCCTTTTCGTCGCCCCGTGCGCCCCACCCGGCCTCGGGGGGGCATGCGGGCGGCACCGGACGGGCGCACCGCCGACGTCACGAGGCCCCGGGCGCCGCTCGCACCCGCCGCTCGCCGCCGTCGCGCGTCGCCGTCGCCGCGCACACCCGCGTCCCACCGCGCGGCCCTGCCCGTCCCGGCGGAGGATGGGAGCCTCGGGGCAGTGACACATCGGGCGACGGGAGGTCCGGGCCGTGGTGATCGCAATGGCAGACATCCGCGAGTGGCGCGGCCACTCCGTGGTCGACCAGAAGAGCCGCCGCATCGGCTCGCTGGAGTCCGTCTACGTCGAGACGGTCAGCGACGAGGCGTTCTTCGCCACCGTGACGGTCGGCTGGGCCGGGCGCCGCCGCCTGGTGTTCGTCCCGCTGGAGGGGGCCGTGGTCGGGCCGGACTACGTCCGGGTGGCGTACGGGCGGAACCGGGTCAAGCAGGCGCCGGCGATCGGCACCGACGACGTCCTGCCCGCCGAGGACGAGCCCGCGGTGTTCGCGCACTACGAGCTTCCGTACGCGACCGGCGCCGGTGGCGAGCGCCGCCTCGCCCGTCGCTGAGGGGTCGCGGGGTGGTGCGGTCGCCACGGCCTCGGTCCACCGGGGAATGAATACCCCACCGGGTACACTTGTCCATCGACAGTCGATGTGAAAGGCGGCCCCGACATGCAGGTGGACGAGGAAGCGGTCGGCGCGGTCCTGAACCGGCTGCGTCGTGCCCAGGGCCAGTTGGCCGGAGTGATCGCGATGATCGAGGCGGGCCGGGACTGCAAGGACGTGGTCACCCAGCTCGCCGCCGTCTCGCGCGCCCTTGACCGGGCCGGGTTCAAGATCGTCGCCAGCGGCATGCGCCAGTGCATGGCCGTCGCCGACGAGGAGGCCCCGCCGATGAGCGAGGCCGAGCTGGAGAAGCTGTTCCTCGCCCTGGCCTGACGCGCTGGCTCGCTCTGCCCTGCCCTGCCCTGACGCCCTGCCCCGGCGGCCTGGCTCGGCGAGTCCTCCGAGAGGCGCGAACGAGCCTGGTTGCACGTACCGGAGGGTCGCGACGGTTCATCCGTCGCGGCCCTCTTCGCATGCCCGCTGAAGTTCCCGTGCCGCCCGATGACCCGTCACGCATCGTTCATGTCCCGGTCGCTGGCTTCCGGGTGAATGAGGCCGCCCGCAGTTGTACAGCCAACTGTGCGGACAGCCCGCAACTGCCCGTACAGCCGACCGCGGTGAACCCTCCCTCCCTGACTCCGTGACCAGCCGTACCCGACCCCGTGAACCGTCCCCCGGCGGACCGGGCCCCGGGTGCGGCGGACAGGACAATCGTGGCCGCAGGCAGCGCCCTGACCCTCACCTCATCCTCCGACCCCACCGAAGGCGACCGGCTCACCTTCCACTGGAGCACCGACGCCCCCGACGCCAAGAACTGGGTCGGCATCTACGACGGCAGCCGTCAGCCCGGTACCGGCTCCTCGCTGTTGTGGAAGTACACCCCGGACGCCGCCGGTGACGTCCAGCTCGACACCTCCGCGCTGACCGGCGGCCCGTACACCGCCTACCTGCTCGCCAAGGACGGCTACGGCATCCTCGCCCGGACCGCCCCGTTCAGTTTCCGCCCCAAGCCCGCGGTCGTCCGCCCGCACGCCGCCGTCGACGCCCTCACCGCCACGCCGGTTGCCCCGGGCGCCGCCGTGCAGGTCAAGCTCGGCGGCCTCTGGTCCCGCCCGGCCGGCAACGTGCCCGGCTCCGCGACCTTCCGCAAGGTCAGCGGCCCGGCCTGGGCGTCCGTCAGCGCCGACGGCACGCTCACCGGCACCGCGCCCGCCACCACGGGCAGGAACCCCGAGGTGGTCGTCGTCGGCGTCAAGGACGGCGCGGGCGCCGTGGACACCGTCACCGTGCTGGTACCCGTCGTCGACCCGGCGGCCAAGCCCCGCCTCAAGGCCGCCAGTTGGAACCTGCACAACGCGGGCGCGGCCTACACCGACGCGCTGGAGAAGCAGCTGCGCGTGGTCCTCGCCCAGGGCCTGGACGTGCTGGCCCTCCAGGAGACAGCGGGGGAGCGCGCCAGGACCCTGGCCGACGCCCTCGGCTGGTACGCCTACCAGAGCCCCGGCAGCGTCGGCATCCTCAGCCGCCACCCGCTCGCCGACGTCACCCCGCCGACCGCCGACCTGCCCGCCGCCGCGGCCACCCTCCAGCTGCCCGGCGGCCGTGCCGTCCGCTTCTGGGCCGCCCACCTGGACGAGGCGGGCTACGGCCCGTACGCGGTGCAGGACGGCGGCACCGCCGCCCAGGCCGTGGCCGCCGAGAACGGCTCGCTGCGGCTGAAGCAGGCCAAGGCGCTCGCCGCCGCCGTGCGCGCGGACGCCGCCCGGGGCGTCCCGGTCGTCCTGGCCGGCGCGCTCGCCTCGCCCTCCCACCTGGACTGGACGGCCGCCACCGCCGCCGCGCACGGTGGGGTCGGCCCGCTCGACTGGCCGGTCACCGTGGCGCTGCAGGCCGCCGGACTGACCGACACCTTCCGCGAGGAGAACCGCGACCCGGCCAAGGCCCCGGGCGTCACCTGGTCGCCCACCCGCAAGCGGCGCGGCGACCGGCCGGAGCCGCAGGACCGGATCGACTACGTGCAGTACGCCGGCCCGCTGAAGCTGGTGGAGGCGCACACCCTGGTCGCCGACTGGCCGCAGCCCGAGCCGAACGCGGCCGGCAACGAGTGGCCGTCCGACACCGCCGCCGCCGTCGCCACCTTCCAGCTCTGAGACCCACAGCCCCGAGAGGCCAGTTCGTCATGCCCGAGCTCTCCCGCCGTACCTTCGTCGGCGCCACCGCCGCGGCCGGCGCCACCGCCCTGACCGGTCTGGCCGGCGCGCCGGCCGAGGCCGCCCCGGCCCCCGCGCCCGGCACCACCGCAGCCGCCCCGCTCACCGGCACCGTCAAGGACGTCAAGCACGTCGTCGTCCTGATGCAGGAGAACCGTTCCTTCGACCACTACTTCGGCACCCTCGCCGGCGTCCGCGGCTTCGGCGACAAGCAGGCGCTGCAGTTCCCGGACGGCACCGACGTGTTCCGCCAGCCCGACAGCCGGCGCAGCGACGGTGGCGCGATGCTGCCGTACCGGATGGACACCGACAAGTACAACGCGCAGAACGCCGGCGGCCTCCCGCACGACTGGGCGACCGGCCACCAGGCCATCAACAACGGCGCGATGAACAAGTGGGTCGCCGCCAAGGGCGAGCGCACCATGGGCTACTTCACCCGGGACGACATCCCCTACCAGTTCGCCCTCGCCGACGCGTTCACCGTCTGCGACGCCTACTTCACCTCCCTGGCCGGCCCCACCGACCCCAACCGCCTCTACCTGTGGACCGGCACCTCCGGCCCCGGCCGCGACGGCACCACCGGCCCGTGGATCGACAACACCCCGGTCACCGACAACCCCGTCGCCGACTGGACCACCTACGCCGAGCGCCTGCAGGCGGCCGGCGTCACCTGGCGCGTCTACCACAACCCCAGCAAGGACGACCGCACCGGCGACTACGACGACAACGCGCTCTCCTACTTCAAGCAGTTCCACGCGTTCGGGCCCGACGACCCGCGCTACGTCAACGCGATGACCAAGTTCGACCCGGCCGACTTCGACCGCCACTGCAAGGACGGCACCCTGCCGACCGTCTCCTGGCTCGTCGCGCCCTACCTGTTCTCCGAGCACCCGGAGGCCGGCCCGGCCTACGGCGCGCACTGGGTCGACCAGGCGCTGCAGTCGCTGATGTCCAACCCGGACGTCTGGCGGCACACCGTCTTCCTGGTCATGTACGACGAGAACGACGGCTACTTCGACCACATGGTCCCGCCGACCCCCGAGCCCGACACCCCGGAGGAGTTCACCCACGGGCGCGCCATCGGTCTCGGCAACCGCGTCCCGCTCTGGGTCATCTCGCCCTGGTCGCGCGGCGGTTGGGTCAACTCCCAGGTCTTCGACCACACCTCGGTGCTGCGCTTCATGGAGGTCGTCACCGGTGTGGCCGAGCCCAACATCTCGGCCTGGCGCCGGGCCGTCTGCGGCGACCTCACCAGCTGCTTCGACTTCGCCGCCCCCGAGTACTCGATCCCGAAACTGCCCGACACCAAGGCCCTGATGGCCAAGGCCGACGCGGGCGTCAAGCTGCCCGGCGTCGTCCTGCCGGCGGTCGGCGCCCAGTCGATGCCCGTCCAGGAGCGCGGCGAGCGCCCGCACCGCCCGCTGCCGTACCAGCCGTGGGCCGACGCGGAGGTGGACCGGAAGACCGGCAAGGTCACCTGCACCATGACCAACGACGGGTCGGTGGCCTTCCCCTACACCGTCTACCCGAACATCCTGCTCCCCTTCGCGGGCACGCCGTACACCGTCGCCCCCGGCGCCACCGCCCGGTACGTCTGGGACGCGGCCGCCACCAACGGCCGCTACGACTTCACCGTCCACGGCCCGGACGGCTTCGTCCGCCGCTTCTCCGGCACCGTCGTCCGCGACGGGCAGGACGGCCAGAACGACGTCGGCGTGCCGATCGTCACCGCCGACCTGCGCGGTAACGGCCGGTTCACCCTCCAGCTGGCCAACGACGGCATGACCGACGTGGACTTCACTGCCGCGCCCAACGACTTCGCGGGCACCGCGCAGACCGTCCGGGTCAAGCCGGGCAAGCAGGTCGACCTGGCCTGGCCGCTGGACAAGCAGGGCCGCTACGACGTCGTCGTGACCGCCCACACCGGCCGGCGCTTCACCCAGCGCTACGCGGGCTGGGTGCACTGACCCACCTCCCCGCGGCCGGGGGCGCCGAACCGGTGACCCCCGGCCGTGGCTCGGCCCGACCGTCGGACCCCGCCGCTACCGTCGGGCGCATGCAGAAGATCAGCACCTTCCTCTGGTACGACGACCGGGCCGAAGAGGCCGCCGCCCTCTACACCTCGCTGCTCCCCGACTCCCGCATCACGCGCGTCACCCGCAACGGCGAGGCCGGCCCCGGCGCGGCCGGCACGGTCCTGACCGTCGAGTTCGAACTCGCCGGCCGGCCCTACGTGGCCCTCAACGGCGGCCCCCAGTTCACCTTCACCGAAGCCGTCTCGCTCCAGGTGGAGTGCGACGACCAGCGGGAGATCGACGAACTCTGGGCCAAGCTCACCGCCGACGGCGGCGAGCCCGGCCCGTGCGGCTGGCTCAAGGACCGCTTCGGCCTGTCCTGGCAGATCACGCCGCGCGTCCTGCTCGACCTGATCGGCGGTGAGGACCGGGCCAAGGCCGACCGCGTGGTGGCGACCATGCTGCGGATGCAGAAGCTCGACATCCAGCCCCTGCTCGACGCGGCCGGGGACTGACGCCGTGACCGCCCCCACCCACCGCGCCGTCGTCTACCTGCGGGCCACCCCCGAACGGGTCTGGCACGCGCTCACCAACGCCGACGAGTCCGGCCTCTACTGGGGCCACCGCAACGTCTCGACCTGGCTGCCCGGCGCGCCCTGGGAGCACCGGCGCACGGACGGCTCCGGGACCGCCGACGTCGCCGGCACCGTCGAGACGGTCGACCGTCCGCACCGGCTGGTCACCACCTGGGCCGGCCCCGACGAGCGGCGCCCCGGCGGGCCCTCCCGGGTCACCTTCGACCTCGACGGCTGGCAGGACCTCACCCGGCTCACCGTCACCCACGAGGACCTGGCCGACGAGGCCGAACGGGCCGACGCGGAACGGGGCTGGGCGGCGGTGCTCTCCAACCTCAAGACCTACCTGGAGACCGGCCACCCGCTCCCGCAGCCGCCCTGGCTGATGCCGTGAACCGCCAAGCCCCCTGAACCGCCAAGCCCCCTGAACCGCGAAGCCTCCGCAACCTCGACGCCCCCGCAGTCTCGACACCGCGCCGCAGCACACCACCCCGGCCCCGCCGCGCCGGCGGCCCCCGCCGCGGATCAGCGCCCGGCCTCCGCCGCCGGGCGCCCCGTCGTCTCCCGCCGCTTCCGCCCGCGCCGCTCCCGCCACCGCTCGCCGCGGAGGAAGCGGCGCAGCCCGGCGAACCGCGCGAAGCGTTCCCGGTTCGCCACCGACGCCCGGTCCAGCTCCTCCATCAGCCGGCGGCCGCGGTGCTCCAGGTCCAGCTCGTCCAGGATCCGGTCCACCTCGGCCAGCATCGCGCCGTGCAACTGCCAGGCCTCCGGGTGCTCCTGCACCTTGCGCAGCAGCACCTGGGCGACGTTCTCCCGGCAGACCCAGGCCGCCGCCAGCTCGGAGGCGAGCCGGGTCTCCGCCTCCTCCGCGCTGCTGCTCACCTGGGTGGTCACCAGCACCGCGAAGCTCACCAGCGCCCCGCCGACGTGGTCCAGCAGTTCCTCCAGGCCCACCGCGACGTCCGGCGGGAAGAGCCGTTCGCCGGGCGTGCGCCGCTTGGCCAGGTCGGTCAGCGAGCGGGCCAGCACCCGGATCACCACGA
Source organism: Kitasatospora sp. NPDC059599 (assembly GCF_042735125.1). Taxonomy (NCBI): domain Bacteria; kingdom Bacillati; phylum Actinomycetota; class Actinomycetes; order Kitasatosporales; family Streptomycetaceae; genus Kitasatospora; species Kitasatospora sp. NPDC059599. The sequence goes on from NZ_JBHWCL010000183.1 coordinate 12,247, forward strand.
CGCAGATCTCCAGGGTGTCCAGACCGGTGCGCAGCACCAGCCGGGACAGCAGCCCCTCGCTGATCCGCGGGTTGAGCCGCAGACTGTCCTCGGCCTGCCGGAGCGCGGCGTCCACCTCGGCGATGGCCTGGTCCAGCCGGCGGGCCTCGTGCAGCCGCTCGGCGGCCCGGGCGACCGGGGTGGGGCGGCCCAGTTCGTCGGCGATGTCGAGCAGCAGCTGGCGGGCCCGCCGGGCGAGGTCCTCGATGGACTCCCCGGCGGTGTCCACCCAGACCGGCGGTGCGAAGAGCAGGTTGAACAGCAGGCCGACGGCGGCGCCGATGAGCGTCTCCAGCACCCGGTCCCAGGCCTGCGAGGCCAGTTTGGTGACGCCCAGGATCAGCATCGCGCTGATCGCGACCTCCTGGACGAACTCCTCGACCCGGACGAACCGGCCGACGACCAGCGAGGCCAGGATGATCAGTCCGAGGCTCCACCAGGAGAGCCCGACCACGGCGCTGAAGCCGATGGCGATCAGGACCCCGACGACCACCGAGTTGACCCGGCGCACGCTGGTCTTGAGGGTCGAGTAGACGGTGACCTGGACGACCAGCAGCGCGGTCAGCGGCGCCGTCAGGGGGGCGGGCTCGCTGCTGAGCTGCGTGGCCACCGCGAAGGCGATGGTGGCCGCGACCGTGGCCCGTACGGTCTGGACCACGAAGGGTTCCCGCGCGCTGCGGCGGATCAGGGCCGTGAGGGACTCCGGGAGAAGGGCCATGTCGCCCTTCTTCCCCGTCACCGCCCTTCACACCGCCCCGCGGCCCGCCCGGCACCCGTATGAACCCGTGCGCCCGGTGGGAACGGCGGACACGGCTCGCCAGGCGCTGTCCGGCCGAGCCCTAGTCGCCGCGGTTGAAGCGGAGCTTCCAGGGGGCGAGGGCGGACTCGACCTGCACGCCGACGCTCATCTTCGAGGCGCCCTCGATCCGCTCCTCGAAGCGGATCGGCACCTCGCGGATCGTCAGTCCCCGCTTGACGGCCCGGTAGTTCATCTCGACCTGGAACGAGTAGCCGTTGCTCTGCACGGTCGGCAGGTCGATGGCGCGCAGGGTGCTCGCCCGCCAGGCCTTGAACCCGGCGGTGGCGTCCTTGACGCCCAGACCGAGGATGGTGTTGACGTAAAGGTTGGCCCAGGCGGACAGGGCCTTGCGGTGCCAGGGCCACTCGGCGGCGGTGGAGCCGCCGGTGACGTAGCGGGAGCCGATCACCACGCCGGTGTCGTCGGTGAGCAGGGTCCGCACCATCTCGGGTATCGCGGAGGCCGGGTGCGAGAGGTCGGCGTCCATCTGGACCACGACGTCGGCGCCCTCGGCGAGGGCCCGGTCCATCCCGGCCAGGTAGGCGCGGCCGAGGCCGTTCTTCTCGGTGCGGTGCAGCACGCCGACGGTGCCGCCGGAGTCCGCGGCGAGCTTGTCGGCGATCTCGCCGGTGCCGTCGGGCGAGTTGTCGTCGACCACCAGCAGGTGCAGGTCCGGCAGCGGGAGCTCGGCGAGCAGGCCCGCGAGGACCGGGAGGTTCTCCCGCTCGTTGTACGTGGGGACGACCACAACGACCTTGGGGGAGGCCTCGACCATGTTCTGTTTCCCTCGTGCCCTCGCCGGTCGGCACCCGTGCCGCACCGGTCCGTTCTGCCTGGACGACCTGCGCTGGTTGGACCGTGCGAGTGTATCGGGGCTGCGGGCCTGCTCCGGCCGCGGACGGTGGGCCGGAAGTCCGTTCGATCACGATGGACCGCGGTGGCGGCCCGCCCCGGTCCGGTCGGCCGGCCCGGAGAATGCCCGCGGCGTTCCGTCGGGGGCGGCCGCGCCGGGGCGGTCAGGCCGGGCCGTAGACGGAGCCCAGGTTGTCCCGGGCCGGGTGGGTGAGGGCGGCCGGGCCGGCGGCGAAGGTGCGCAGCACGTTCTCGGTGACCCGGCGGACCAGGTCCCCGGCCCGGGCGTCGATGCCGTGGTCGGCCGGGCCGCCGGGGCCCCGGGCGTCGAGGGTCTCGACCCAGCGCATCGTGCCCGAGGCGAAGACCCCGGCGCCGCTCGGCACGGTGTGGTAGGCGGTGTCGGCGTGGGAGGGGCGGCCCTCGCAGACCACGGGGGAGTGGGCGATCACCTCGATCGGGCGCGGGGTGGGGAAGCCGGTGTCCACCCGGTCGTACTCGACGCCGACCAGGTGCGGGAAGGAGTCCCCGGCCGCGACGCCCGTCCCCTCGAAGGCCCAGTGCCCGGGGGAGGAGACCACGTACGGGGCGTCCACCGGGTAGCCGTCGTAGATCACGCCGAGCATCGAGCTCTCCGGGTCGGCGCCCGGGCCCGCGCGGAAGTCGGTGGTCGCCGGGGCGCCCGCCTGGTGGCCCGGGTCCTGCGCCCAGGCGTCCTTGTAGCAGACCACGGTGCGGTCCGGGCCGAGGTCGGTGGGCTCGAAGCGCACCCGCCGGAAGCAGCAGTTGGCGCCCAGGATCGCCAGGTTGGTCCCGGCGTCGCGGGCCGCGACCACCCCGGCGCGCTGCTCGGGGGACCAGTACTCGTCGTGGCCCAGGGACACGACGGTGGTGGCGCCGGCCAGCAGCTCCGGCGCGCGGGCCACGTCGATGCCGGTGGTGTAGGCGAGCGGCAGGCCCAGCCGCTCGGCGAGGGCGATCAGCGGCGCCTCGTAGACCAGGAACAGCCCGGCGCCGTGGTCGTAGTCGTACGGCCGGTCGAAGACGACCTTCAGCGAACGGGTGGCCAGGCCGCCGGTGGGGCCGTTGTAGAGGCTGTGCCCGCCCCACTCGTTGTAGGCCTGCCAGGTCGCCGGGGCGCTCATGACCACGGTCCGGCCGGTGGTGGTGGCGGAGCGCACGGTGAGCGGGACGTAGCGGTGGCCGGAGCCGTCCTCGGTGTCCAGACGCAGCAGGTAGGCGCCCGCGGGCCAGCCGGCGGTGTCCACGGTGAGGGTGCGCTGCCAGCCGGTCAGCACGGTGCGCGTCGTCGGCTCGACGTGCGGCGCGGGCTGCCCGGTGCCGGGGACGTGCTCGCGGCGCCAGACCAGGCGGGCGCGGGCGCCGCCGTACCAGCCCATCCGGTAGGCGGAGACGGTGAAGGCGCCGGCGGGGGTGGAGACGTGCAGGCCGAAGGGCTCGCCGGGCAGCACGCTGACCCGGTCGGCGAAGCCCTCGATCGCGGAGTCCGGGCCGGGGTCGGTGATCTCCCAGCCGGGAGTGCCGGGCCGGGCCCGTTCGTCCTTCAGGTCGTCCGCAGGCCCGGGGCGCTGCGCGCCGCCGTCGCCCGTGGCGGGGCCGGTGGGCCGGCCGTCGGAGGGGTGCGGGACCGGTGCCGCCTCCGGCTGGCGGGCACCGCAGGAGGCGGCGGCGGCCGCCATCAGACCCAGGCCCAGAATCCCCCGCCGGCTCGGTACCGTCACCGCGGCCTCCCTGTGGTTCGCAGTCGTGCCGGCCGGCCCGTGCCGATCCGGGGCGTCGACCCGGAGTGTCAACCCGGAGCGTCAACGCGCGCGGACATCCTTACCCCGTCCGGCGGCCGCGTCCGGGCCAACGCGCCGGGCCGCCGCACACGGCCGCCCGCAGCCCGCCGTCCGGGGGGCCGTACGGGCGCACCGCGGCGTGTTGCGCCGCGCGGTCCCGGGCCGCGGAGACCGGGTCACCTAGCCTGACCGGGCCCGCCGTCCGGCGGCCGCAGAGGGCCCGGGCCGGCGCGCGGCCGGCCGATTCGTGGACAGGGGTGCACGTGGTCTCGTCGGGTTCGGCCGAACCGGGGGTGCCCTCCCGGACCAGGCGCGGGTGGTTCCGGGCGTGGATGCTCGAAGGCCTGGCGGACATGGCCAAGCAGCACCCCGGCCCGCACGCGCAGGCCCCGCACGTGAAGGGCCAGCGCTGGTGGCGGGTGATGTGCCTGACCGGCCTCGACTACTTCTCCACGCTCGGTTACCAGCCGGGCATCGCCGCCCTCGCGGCCGGCCTGGTCTCGCCGATCGCCACCGTCGTGCTGGTGATCGTCACCCTGCTCGGCGCGCTCCCGGTCTACCGGCGGGTCGCCAAGGAGAGCCCCCACGGCGAGGGCTCGATCGCGATGCTGGAGCGGCTGCTGTCGTTCTGGCAGGGCAAGCTCTTCGTGCTCACCCTGCTGGGCTTCGCGGCTACCGACTTCATGATCACCATCACCCTGTCCGCCGCCGACGCCAGCGCGCACCTGGTGGAGAACCCGCACCTGCACAACGCGCTGACCGGCAAGCAGGTCCTGCTGACCCTGATCATGATCGCCCTGCTCGGCGCGGTCTTCCTCAAGGGCTTCGGCGAGGCCATCGGCCTGGCCGTGGTGCTGGTCGCGGTCTACCTCGCGCTCAACGTCGTCGTGGTGGTCGACGGGCTCTACAACGTGCTCAAGGCCCCGCACCTGTTCAGCGACTGGACCTCGGCACTCCTCGCGGAACACGGCAACGCGCTCGCCGTCGTCGGCGTCGCGCTGATCGTCTTCCCCAAGCTCGCGCTCGGCCTCTCCGGCTTCGAGACCGGCGTCGCCGTGATGCCGCACATCGAGGGCGACCCCGACGACACCGAGGAGAAGCCGACCGGCCGGATCCGGGGCGCCCGCAAGCTGCTCACCACCGCCGCCGCGATCATGAGCTGCTTCCTGATCGCGACCAGTTTCATCACCACGCTGCTCATCCCGCCCGCCGCTTTCGAGCCGGGCGGCGCGGCCAACGGGCGCGCGCTCGCCTACCTCGCCCACGAGTACCTCGGCAGCGCCTTCGGCAGCGTCTACGACCTGTCCACCATCGCCATCCTCTGGTTCGCCGGCGCCTCCGCGATGGCCGGGCTGCTCAACCTGATGCCGCGCTACCTGCCCCGCTACGGCATGGCCCCGCACTGGGCGCGCGCCGTGCGGCCCACCGTCATCGTGCTCACCCTGATCGCCTTCCTGGTCACCTGGCTCTTCGACGCCAACGTGGACGCCCAAGGCGGCGCCTACGCCACCGGTGTCCTGGTCCTGATCAGCTCCGCCGCGATCGCCGTCACCATCGCCGCCCACAAGGCCGGACAGCGCCGCTGGCGGGCCGGCTTCGCCGTGATCGCCGCGGTGTTCCTCTACACCACGGCGGTCAACATCGCCGAGCGGCCGGACGGCGTCAAGATCGGTGCCTGCTTCATCGCGGGCATCATGCTGCTCTCCTTCCTCTCCCGGCTGAAGCGGGCCTTCGAACTACGCGTCACCGACGTGGTGCTGGACGACGTCGCGGAACGGTTCGTCCGGGACTACATGCACCGCCCGCTGCGGCTGATCGCCAACGAGCCGAACAGCCGGGACCTCGCCGAGTACCGCGACAAGATCCGCCAGATCCGCACCGACAACGACATCCCGCCCGAGGACGACCTGGTCTTCGTCGAGGTCACCGTGCTCGACCCGTCGGACTTCGAGGCCGAACTGACCGTGCGCGGCGAGGTGCTGCACGATCGCTACCGGGTGCTGTCGCTGGAGAGCTCCAGCGTGCCCAACGCGCTGGCCGCCCTGCTGCTGCAGGTGCGCGACCTGACCGGGCAGCAGCCGCACATCTACTTCGAGTGGACCGAGGGCAACCCGTTCGCCCAGTTCCTGCGGTTCTTCCTGTTCGGCCAGGGTGAGATCGCACCGGTGACGCGCGAGGTGCTGCGCGAGGCCGAACCGGACCGCCTGCGGCGTCCGTC
>NZ_JBHWCL010000184.1:0-17865 GCF_042735125.1 Kitasatospora sp. NPDC059599
GGCTCCCGCCCCCCGCCGCAGCCCGACCCCCACCCCCGAAGAGGCCACCATGGACTTCGTCCGGCGCACCATCGACCTCGCCCACGCCAACGTCGCCGAGGGCGGCCGCCCGTTCGCGACCGTCATCGTCAAGGACGGCGAGGTCCTCGCCGAGAGCGCCAACAAGGTCGCCCAGACCGCCGACCCCACCGCGCACGCGGAGATCCTCGCCATCCGCGAGGCCTGCACCCGCCTGGGCACCGAGCACCTGAGCGGCGCCACCGTCTACGTCCTCGCCCACCCCTGCCCGATGTGCCTGGGATCGCTGTACTACTGCTCGCCGGAGGAGGTCGTCTTCCTCACCACCCGCGAGGACTACGAGCCGCACTACGTCGACGACCGCGCGTACTTCGAACTGGGCACCTTCTACGACGAGTTCGCCAGGCCCTGGCAGGAGCGCCGGCTGCCGATGCGCCACGAGGCGCGTGAGGACGCGGTGCAGGTGTACCGCCTGTGGCAGCGGCGCAACGGCGGCGAGCGCCGCGTCGCGGGCGCCCCGACCGCCGGCTGAGACCACCGGCCGAGAAGCACCGGCGCCGACCGGGAGCACGGCCGCCGGCCCGCTCGGAGTTCTTGTCGAGGCGGGGCCGGTGCCGTGCGGCCGGCCGGCGAAAAGAGCGGAAAAGGGGGGCGAGGGTCGGGGGGAGGGAACGCGGGCGGGAGGGAGCAGGCACAAGGCGGGTGCCCCGGGACTTTTCCCGGGGCACCCGCCGGTATGTGTGGATGTGGGACTCCTCCTGACATCCTTTCCGGTGTCTCCCCGTGTCCCTGTCTCCCTGTGTCCCGGAGCGGATGTCAGGCGGGCCCCCGCCGGCCGTTTCGCCGCCGGGACCGGGCGGCCGGGTCCGGCGTCACGGGGCGATCTCGAACTCGGGCGGCTGCAGGCCCGCGAGGCAGCCCGTGTCCGGGGCGGTCGGGGTGTCGAAGAACGAGCGGGTGATCGACTGCGCGCACGGGGAGTCGGCGAAGACCACGTGGGCGACGTAGGGGACCGTGACCTCGGTGGAGCGGCTCAGGGTGCGGGCGGCGTAGGGGCCGCTGCTCGGGGCGGTCTGGGCGTCGAACCCGCCGGACAGGACGAGGGAGGGGATGTCGCTGCGGGTCACGTCCCGGACCGAGGCCGGTGCGGCGGGCACGTCCCAGGCGCGGCAGTCCGCGTGGAGCCAGGCGAGCCCGGGGGCGTTGGCCAGCACCGAGTCGGGGAACGACGGGAACGCGCGCCGCCCGGCCTCGATCACCTCCTCCTCACTCTCGAACGGTGTCCACTCGCGGCAGAAGACGCCGTAGGCGAGGCCGTGGGAGAGCCGGCCGACGGCCTGCGGGCTGAGTTTGCCGCCCGCCCACTGCTCGGCGATGCGCTGCGGGTTGCCGTGGGCCAGTTCGTCGATGGAGCGGGGCACGCCGGCCGCCAGGTGGCTGGCGAAGGTCAGCCAGTTCACCAGCACGCCGCCGTCCAGCACCACCTCCACCGGGTCCGGGTGGCCCGGGACGGTGACGGTGGTGGTGACCGGCCGGGCTTCGAGTTCGCCGACGAGGCGTTCGAAGACGGCCTTCAGGTCCGGGTAGCGGTCGTTGCAGGCGCTCTGCTGCGCGCAGGCCCGGAAGATGCCGTCGAAGCCCTCCCGTGCGGCCGTCCAGGTCACGGCGCCGCTCGCCAGCGACGGCGGCAGGACGCCGTCGATGCCGACCGACCGGATGCCCTGCGGGTGCTCGCGCAGGTAGAGCAGGGCCAGGTCGGTGCCGTAGGAGATGCCGAACACGTTCCACTGCTCGATGCACAGCGCTTCGCGCAGGTCGGCGTAGTCGGCGGCGCTCTCGGTGGTGTCGTAGGCGGCGAGGTCGGCCCCGCCGCCCGCCAGCGCGTCCCGGCAGGCGCGGGTCTGGCGCACGTGCAGGCGCCCGGTGGACGGTGCGCCGTAGACGAGGTCGAGGGCGTCGGCGTTGAAGTGGTCGATGTTGGGGCAGGTCAGTGCCGGGTCGGCCGAGTAGGTGCCCCGCTGGGACATGAAGATGACGTCCCGGTCGCTGTTCAGACCGCCGCCCAGCGCCAGCTGGATCTCGGAGACGGCGTCGTCGCCGGGGCCGCCGGCGAACCACACGATCGGGTCGGGCGCGGGCCGGGGCGTGGCGGCCGGCACGATCTCGACTCCGAGGGTGATCGTGCGCCCGTCGTGCCGGGCGCGGTTCTCGGGCACGGTGAGCGTTCCGCAGCGGGCACCCTCGATCGGGGGCGCGGGATCGGCCGTGCGCGGGCAGGGGCCCGGCTCGAAGTGGGCGCGGCCCGTGGTGTGGGCGCGCGTGCCCAGCGGCGTGCGGGCGCCCGGGGTCGCCGGGGTGCCGGACCCGGCCCGGGCGGGCAGCGCGGCGAGGCCGACGACGAGGAGCCCGGCCGCGGCCCCGGCCAACGCGGTGCGCAGCCGTGGTGCGGTGCGCAGCCGTGGCGTGGTGCGGTGGTGGGGCGGGTGCATGGACATCACGCGGTTTCCGTTTCGGGGGTGATGGTGAACGGGGCGGGCACGAGGTCGGCCGCGCAGGCGGTGTCGGGTGCGGTCGGGTGGGTGAGGAAGGAGGCCAGGATGCTCTGTGCGCAGGGCGACTGGGGGACCACCCAGTGGCCGATTCCCGGGATCAGTACGTCGGTCGAGCGGGACAGTGTGCGGGCGGCGTAGCGGCCCCAGCCGGCGCCGGTCTTGGAGTCGAAGGTTCCGGACAGGACGAGGGCCGGCACGTCGCTGACGGTGGTCACGCGCTGGACGGCGGTGCGGTCGGGGACGTTCCAGACGTGGCACACGTCGTACTGGAAGGGCAGTTGGGGTGCCTGGGCCAGGACGGTGTCGGGCCAGCCGGGGAAGTTGCGGCGCCCCGCCGCCAGCAGGTCGGCGCGGGAGTAGCCGGGCACCCACTCGCTGCAGGCCACGGACTCCTTGAGGCCGTAGGCGAATTCGCCTACGGCCTGGGTCGCGCCGGCGGCGCGGGCCTGGGCGAAGCGCTGCGGGTTCCCGTGGGCGAGTTCGTCGAGTGCGGCGGGGAGGTCGGCGAACGGGACGGCCTTGGCGACCACCAGGTCCACCAGTGCGCCGCCGTCGAGGACGACGGTGACCGGGGTCGTGCCGCCCGGCGGCCGGGCGGTCAGTGTCAGGGGGTGTTCCTCCAGGCGCCGGACCTGTCGGGTGAGTGTCTGCGGGAGGTCGGGGTAGCGGTCCCTGCAGGCGGGCTGGGCCTCGCACGCCGCGAAGACCGCGTCGATGCCCTCCCGGAAGCTGTCCCAGGTCCACGGCAGGTTCACGACGGGCGGGGGTGCGACCGAGTCGATGGCCACCGAGCGGATTCCCCGGGGGTGCAGGCGCAGGTGGGTGAGGGCCAGGTCGGTGCCGTAGGAGTAGCCGTAGACGTTCCAGTGGTCGATGTGCAGGGCCGTGCGCAGGTCGGCGAAGTCGGCGGCGTTCTCGGTGGTGTTGTAGGCGCTCAGGTCGGCTCCGCCGGCTCTGAGCCGGTCGCGGCACTGCGCCGTCGCCCGTACCAGGAGTGCTCCGGTCGAGGGGGCGTCGAGGGGCAGTCCCACGGCTTGGGCGTAGAAGCGGTCGACCTCCGGGCAGGCGAGGTTCGGCTCGGAGTGGAGGGTTCCGCGCTGGGCCATGACGATCAGGTCGTGGTCGCGGTTCACGCCGGCGGCGGTCAGGAACGGGATGTTGCCGAAGGCGTCGCCGCCGGGGCCGCCTTCCATGAACACCACCGGGTCCGCGGCGGGCGTCGCGGAGGCGGCCGGGACGATCGCGACGGCCAGGCGCACGGTCCGTCCGTGCGGGTGGGCGCGGTTCTCGGGTACCTCCAGGGTGCCGCAGTGTCCGGGGACCGGCTCGGGGGTCTGCGGGCAGGGGCCCGGCGTGAAGTGCGGCCGGGTTCCCGGCCCGTTCTCACCGGCCGGTGCGGCCGTGGCGCGGAGCGGCGCGGGGGCGAGGGCGCCGAGGAGGGCCACGGCGGCCGCGGCCAGCGCGGTCGCGGCGCGGGCGCCGCGGGTGCGCGGCCGTCTTCGGGGCGGGGCGCCGCCGTGGGAGGGCGGCGGGCAGCCGGGGCCGGTGTCCTGTTCCATCGTGTGATCCCGTCTCCTCACGCCCCCGGCCGGCCCGGTCGGGACGGCCCCGCGCGGCGCCGTTCGCCGTCGCAGGGTCGGAACGGGCACCACCGGGGCCCAGCCTGTGGTGGCGCGCGGTCGCCCACCAGCGGTGGGATCCACTCGGCGCACACCTCCCCCACCCCGGGGAGGGGAAGGCGCGGCGGGGCGTGGACGGGGCTGCGGGCGAGGGCGCCGGCGGCGGCATGGGCGGCGGGTGTCCTGGCGGCGCCGGCGGGTGACGGTGCAGCGGGGACGGGCCGGGAGACACGCGGGCGGGACGGGGGACGGGCCGGGGCCGATTGCGAGAGTGCCGGCGGCGGGTGTCCTGGCGGCGCGGGGCGGGTGACGGTGCGGCGCCGACCGGACGGAACGGGGCGCAGGGGGCGGGTCGGGGCCGGGGCCGGGGCTGTGCGGTGCGGCGGGTGGAACGGGGGTCTGTCCGCCCGTCGCCGTCGCGCCCGCGCCGTCCTCGGTCCGGCGCCGGCTCGCCGCCGGGGCCGGGCCGGTGCCGCGCGCGGGGGCGGGTTCGCGGGGCGGGGGTCCGTACGGCGAGGGGGCCCCGCCGTCCCTGCCCCGGGGGCGGCGGGGGCTGTGGCGTCCTGTGCCGGGTGGCGTGCGCGGTGTGTGCGGTGTGTGCGGTGTGGCGGGTGTGGCGGTCAGTGGGCGGCGGCCAGTGCGGGCTGCGCGGTGGCGGTGGCCGGTCCGGCGGTGGCCGTGGTGGTGGGGCGGGTGCGGCAGTCGTCGGTGAAGGCGAGGGCGCGCAGGTGGTAGGGGCGGGCGGCGTGGCCGAGGGAGAGGTTGTGGCCGGCGCCGTGGGCGGTGACCAGGTGGGCCAGGCCGGGGGCGAAGGCGGCGGTGAGCGCGGTGCGGTGGGCGGTGTCCAGGCGCCACCAGTGTTCGTGCTCGGCGAGGGTGAGGCGCACCGGGACGCGGACGCGGGCGGCGAGGGCGGCGTAGCGGGCGGGCCAGGTGGCGAGTTCGCGGGCTTCGAGGGCGGGGACGGGGGTGAGCAGGGCGCGGGCGGCGTGGAAGGTGCCGGGTGGGTAGAGGCCGAGGGGGCCCCAGTTGAGGCGGCCGCCGCCGGCGAGGTCGTCGGGGCGGTCCCAGGCGCCGGGGGCGTAGTGCTGGGCGAGGCCGTTGATGTCGGCGCCGAGCAGGGGCAGGCGGGGGTCGTGGGGCCAGTGGGCGGCGAGGTGGAGGGCGATCTTGCCGCCGAAGGAGTGGGCGAGGAGCTGGACGCCGACGCCGACGGGGTGGGCGCGGGCGTAGTCGGTGAGGGCGGCGTGCAGGGTGGTGGCCTGGTCGGCGATGAGGTGGCCGTGGGGCAGGCGGTGGGCGGAGGCGCCGTGGCCGGGGCGGTCGACGGCCAGCACGGTGTAGCCGAGGTCGGCGGCGAGGGTGAGCAGGCTGGTGTCGGGGTGGGCGGGGCCGTCGAAGTAGGCGGCGCGCATGCCGCGGCCGTGGATGGCGAGGATGACGGCTTTGGGTTCGCCGTGTTCGGGTTCGGCGACGAGGGCGGAGATGGGGATGCCGTCGGCGTCCAGGACGAGGGAGCGGGTGCGGGTGCGCAGCGGGGTGGTGGTCATGCGGCGGCTCCGGTGCGGGTGGTGGTCATGCGGCGACGCCGGTGCGGGCGGTGTCGAGGGTGGTGAGCCAGGTGTCGATGTCGGTGGTGCGCATGAGGGCGGTGCCGACGAGGAGTCCTGCGTAGCCGGCGTCCAGGAGGCGGGCGGCGGTGTGGGGGTCGGTGATGGCGGAGGCGGAGACGGGGGCGCGGCAGCCGGCGGCGCGGACGGCGGGCAGCAGGTGCAGGCTGCGTCGGAGGTCGCCGGGGTCGCGTTCGCGGGTGCGGATGTCCTTGTTGTTGACGGCGATGACGCAGTCCTGGGGGTGGGGCAGGGCGTCGAGTTCGCGTTCGTCGGTGATTTCGACGAAGGGGGTGAGGCCGAGGCCGAGGGCGTGGGTGATCAGGCGGGTGAGGGAGGTGGCGGGCAGGAGGGCGGCGGTGAGCAGGACGGCGGAGGCGCCCATGGCGTGGGCGGCTTCGAGTTGGGCGGGGCGGGTGAGGAAGTCCTTTTGGAGGACGGGCAGGGTGGTGGCGGCGGTGACGTCGCGCAGGAGGCGGGTGGTGCCGCCGAACCAGCGGCCGGTGACGACGGACAGGCAGGGGGCGCCGGCTTGTTCGTAGCGGGTGACGAGGTCGGTGACGGTGCGTTCGCCGAGGAGGTCGTTGCCGTGGGGGTCGCGGAGTTTGACTTCCATGACGAGGGGGCGGCGGGCTGTGAGGAGGGCGTCGACGAAGCTCGTGCGGGCCTGGCTGTGGGCGGGCGTTGCGGTGGTGGTCTCGCTTCGCTCGTTCATACGGCGGCCTCCTGGAGGCGCGGGTGCCAGGCGCGGGTGAGGGCGGTGACGGCGTCGTGGGTGAAGCGGCCGGTGCGGTCGCGGGCGGCGGTGTCGATGTCGGCGCCGGCGTAGAGGGGGTGGTCGGTGACGGTGCGGTAGGTGGCGCGGTTGGCGGTGTTGAGGCCGCCGGCGAGGAGGAAGGGGATGGTGAGGCGGGGCAGCAGGGCGTGGACGTGGTCGGGGTCCAGGGCCTGGCCGGTGGAGCCGACGCGGCCGTCGTCGGTGACGGTGTCGAGGAGGAACAGGTCGCATCCGGCGCGTTCGAAGGCGCGGGTGAAGGCGCGTTCGAGGCAGCGTCCGCGGGAGATGTGGAGGACTTTGACGAGGACGGCGTAGGGCAGTCGTTCGCGTAGGTCGGCGACGAGGGCGGGGCTCTGGTAGGCGTGGAGCTGGATCCAGCGGATGCCGGTGGCGCGGGCGAGGCGGGCGAGGTGGTCGGCGTCGTCGAGGAAGGTGACGAGGACGGGTTCGAGGCCCAGGCGGATGGCGGTGGCGGCGAGGTCGGCGAGGTGGTCGGGGTCGAGGTCGGCGGGGCCGCCGGGGACGCCGTGCCACAGGCCGACGAGGGTGGGGCCGGTGTCGGCGAGCAGGGTGAGGTCGGCGCGGGTGCGGGCGCCGCAGACTTTGAGGTGGCCGGGGCGCACGGGGGCCGGGGCGGGGGCGGTCATTTGCCCAGTCCGAGCATGGCGGCGATGCGGTTGTACTGGATCTCGTTGCTGCCGGAGTAGATGGTGCCGGCGACGGCGTTGCGCACGTCCTTCTCCAGTCCGTATTCGGACATGTAGCCGTTGCCGCCGAAGACCTGGACGGCGGCGAGGGAGGTGGCGAGGTTGGATTCGCTGGTGAGGAGTTTGGCGATGGCCATGTCGACGGTGACGTTGTCGCCGGCTTCGAGGCGCTGGGCGGTGTCGTAGAGCCACTTGCGGGCGGTTTCGAGGCGGATCTTGGTGTCGACGATCTTGTTGGCGACGGACTGGTAGGAGCCGATGGGTTTGCCGAAGGAGACGCGGGTCTTGGCGTAGTCCAGGCAGCGGGCCAGTCGGTGCTGCATCTCGCCGGTGTTGACGATGAAGGAGTAGAGGATCTCGCGTTTCATGACGTGGTCGAGGACCATGAAGCCGCCGCCGACGCGGCCCAGGACGCGGTTCTTGGGCACGCGCACGCCGTCGAGGAAGAGTTCGGACAGCGGGGAGGTGCGCAGGCCCATCTTCTTGATGGGGTTGCCGGTGGTCAGGCCGGGCATGTCGGCGTCGAGGAGGAAGGCGGTGACGCCCAGTGCGCCGCCCTGGGGGTGGGTGCGGGCGTAGACGACGATGACGTCGGCGACGGGGCCGTTGGAGACGAAGGTCTTGGCGCCGGTGAGGATGAAGTCGTCGCCGTCGCGCACCGCGCGGGTGCGCATCTGCATGGCGTCGGAGCCGCTGTCGGATTCGGTGATGGCGTGGGCGCCGATGGCGTCGCCGGAGGCGATGCGGGGCAGGTAGGTCTCTTTGAGGGCGGGTGAGCCGAAGGCCTGCAGGGGGACGCCGGTGGAGGCGATGGAGGTGGTGACGGAGAAGTTGAGGCCGCCGTCGCGGCAGGTCTGTCCGAGGCCTTCGAGGACGTACATGGTGGTGAGCAGGGACTGGCCGAGGCCGCCGTAGCGTTCGTCGAAGGGCAGGGAGAGGATGCCGGTCTTCTGGATCAGGCGCCACTTGTCGTGGGAGAAGGCGGCCTGTTCGTCGCCTTCGATGTGGCCGGCGCTCAGGTCGTCGCCGAAGCGGGCCAGGCCTTCGCGCAGGGCCGTCTGGTCGGCGTTCCAGCGGATCACGGGTGTTGCCGCCTTCCTCCCGGGCCCGCCGGTGTGGGGCCCGGGGTGGCAGGCCGGCGTTGGGTCGCCGGCGCTCGTCTGAACAGAAGGTCTCGCCCGGGCCCGTCGTCGGCCCCGGTCTCGCCCCGTGGGGCGGCGGCGGGGGTCGGGGGGACGGGCCCCGGGGGCCGCGGGGGCCTTGAGGACAGGGCCTAGTAGGCGGAGGAGGAGTGCGCGTCGAGCTGGTGGACCTCGTCGCCGCGCAGGGCCGGGGAGAAGACGCAGACCAGGCGCAGGTCCTCGTCGGGGCCGGCGACGAGGTAGTGGGCGTCGTGCTGGTCGAGGGCGTAGAGGCGTCCGGGGGTGATGGGGTGGGAGGTGCCGTCCATGTCGATGACCTCGCCGGAGCCGGCGATGCAGTAGCAGGCCTCGAGGTGGTTGCGGTACTCCAGGCGGGACTTGGTGCCGGCGTTGACGATGGTGTCGGTGAGGCTGTAGCCGAGGCCGTCGCCGGCCACCAGGAAGCGGCGGGACAGGCCGTTGCCCCACTCGACGGTCTTCACGTCGGCGATGTCGCGGATCAGCATGCGTTCGGGTCCTCTCGGGTGGTGGTGCTGGCGGGGGTGAGGGTGGCAGTACCGGCGGTGCGGGTGGTGGTGCGGGTGGTGGTGCGGGTGGTGCGGGTGGTGCGGGTGGTGCTGGCGGTGGTGCGTCCGCCGGGTGCGTCCGGGTGTGGGGGACGGATGGGGCGGAGGTCGGTGAGGTAGGCGCGCAGTTCCTCGACGGGGTCGAGGCCTTCGGTGCGGGCGTGTTCGAGGCGGGCGACGGCGGCGGAGCCGATGATCGCCGCGTCGGCGCCGCTGTCGGCGACGGCGGCCAGGTCGGCGGCGGTCCGGACGCCGAAGCCGACGGCGACGGGGGTCGTGGGGGCGGCGGTGCGCAGCGCGGTGACGGTGTCGGCGAGTGCGCGGTGGCCGCCTGGGGGGGTGGTGCCGGAGCGGCCGTAGTGGGCGACGAGGTAGACGTAGGCGCCTGCTGCGCCGTGGGCGGCGGCGGTGAGGACCTCGGGGGTGGAGGTGGGGTAGCAGGTGGTGACCTGGGGGAGGCCTTCGTCGCGCAGGGCGTGCTGCCAGGCGGGGCGTGCGCGGGGGGGCAGGGCGTGGACGAGCAGGGCGCGGGCTCCGGCGTCGGCGACGGCGCGTGCGGTGGCGGCGGGGTCGCGGTGGCGCAGGCTGTGACTCCAGTCGGCGAGCAGGACGACCTTGAGGTGGGTCAGTTTCGGTGTGAGGTCGGCGAGTTCGGCCAGGACGGTGTCCAGGGTGGTGCCGGCGTCGAGGGCGCGGGCGGCGGAGCGGCGGATGACGGGGCCGTCGGTGGGTGAGTCGGGGAAGGGGACGGCGAGTTCGAGGACGTCCACGTGCTGGGTGTCGAGGAGGTGGGCGAGGTCGGCCAGGCGGCCGGCGGGGTCGCCGGCGTTGAGGAAGACCGCGAGTCCGGGGGTGCCCGGGGGGAAGAGGGGGTCAGACACCTGCTGCCTCCCGGGGGCGGGCGCCGAGGCGTTCGGCGAGGGAGCGGGGGGCGCCGTCGGTGAGGGCGTCCAGGGCGGTGGTGTAGGCGGTGTGCCAGCGGGTGTGGCGGCCGGAGGCGAGGGCGAGGGCGGCGGCGTTGAGCGCGATGGTGTGGGTGGCGGTGTCGCCGGCCTGTCCGGCCAGGGCGCGCAGGAAGTGGCCGGTGAGGTCGTCGGGGTGGGGTGCGAGGTCGGCGAGGGTGCCGGTGGCGGGGGCGACGGAGCCGGCGGGCAGGTGGATGGCGCCGTCGGGGGTGTGGAGGGTGTTGTCGGTGAAGGGCAGGAGTTCGTCGGCGCCGGCGGTGTTGTGGGCCAGCCACACGGTGCGTGCGCGTACGCGGGGGGCGAGGTGGCGCAGGGCGTCCAGGGGGGCGGCGGCGGAGGCGCCGGTGAGCTGGGCGGTGACGGGGACGGTGGCGAGCAGGGGGCCGAGGGTGTTGAGGAAGGCGCCGAAGGGTTTGAGGGTGAGGGGGTAGAGGACGCGGGCCAGGCGGGTGAGGGCCGGGGGGTAGACGTGGGGGCCGGCGAAGGCGATGCCGTGGCGGGCGAGGTGGTCGGCGGTGGCGGTGTGGCCGGAGGTGAGGGTGATGCCGAGGCGTTCGAGGAGGTCGACGGAGCCGGCGGCGCTGGTGTAGGCGCGGGAGCCGGTCTTGACGACGGGGATGCCGATGGCGGCGGCGGTGAGGGCGGCGGCGGTGGAGAGGTTGAAGGTGGCGGGTCCGCCGCCGGTGCCGACGATGTTGACGCTGGCGGGGTGGGCGGGGCCGGGGTCGGGGGCGCGTTCGGTGAGGGAGGTGGTGAGGGCGGCGAGGGTGGCGGGGTCGGGCAGGCGGGTGGTGAGGCTGGCCAGCAGGGCCGCCGCCTGGGCCCGGTCGCTGTCGCGGGCCGGGCCCAGGGTGCGTTGCTCCAGCTGGTCCCACCACGAGCGCCAGGCGTCCAGGGGGACCGGGCGGCCGGCGAGGAGTGCGGTGAGGGCCGGGTGCATGGGTCAGCCGCCGACCGTGGCGGTGGCCGCGGTGCGGCGCTCGGTGATGAAGGCGTCGATGGCGGTGACGGAGCGGAAGTTGTTGGGGTCCAGGTCGGTGTCGTCGACGGGCAGGTTGAAGTGGTCCTCGACCCAGGCGATGAGTTTGAGGACGCCGAGGCTGTCGATGACGCCGTCGGAGAGGAGGTCGTGGTCGTCGGCGAGCTGGTCGGGGGTGACGTCGGGCAGGAATTCCTCGATGAGGAAGCGCTTGATCTGGGTGATGTTGCTCATGGCGGCAACTCCCTTGTGTCGGTAGTGGGTTGGGATTGGGTTGGGAAAGGGGGGTGGTGGTCAGGGGGTGGGGAGGACGGCCTTGCGGTCGACCTTGCCGGTGGCGGTCTTGGCGAGGGGCTCGTCGTGGATGGCGAGTTTCTCGGGGACGGCGGCGCGCGGCAGGTTGCGGGCGAGGTGTTCGCGCAGGGTGAGGGTGTTGAGGGCGGAGCCGGGGGTGCGCCGGACGGCGGCGTGCAGGCGTTTGCCGGTGAGCGGGTCGTTCGCGGCGGCGACGGCGGCTTCGAGGACCTCGGGGTGGGTGAGCAGGACGCGTTCGACTTCGGCGGTGTTGACGGCGACGCCGCGGACCTTGACCTGGAAGTCGGAGCGGCCGGTGAGGTGGACGCGGCCGGTGTCGTCGCGGGTGACGAGGTCGCCGGTGCGGAACCAGCGCCGTCCGGGGCCGGCGCCTTCGGGCTGGGTGGTGAAGCGGCCGGTGTCGCGGGAGCGGTCGAGGTAGCCGGCGGCCTGGAAGGGGGTGGAGACGTAGAGTTCGCCGCTGCCGGGGCCTTCGAGGGGGGTGCCGTCGGGGGTGGCGATGAGGGTGCGTACGCCGGGCAGGGGCGTGCCGATGGGCACGGGCAGGGCGGCGGCGGCGTCCAGGCGGTCCAGGCGGTGCAGGAAGCTGTCGTTGGTCTCGGTGCAGCCGTAGATGTTGTAGAGGCGGGCTGCGGGCAGCAGGGCGGGCAGGGCGGCCAGGGTGCGGGCGTCGATGGCGTCGCCGGTGAACGCGGCGTGTTCGACGCTGTCCAGGACGGTGGTGCCGGCGGCCTGGACGAGCAGGGCGTAGGCGAGGGGGACGGCCTGCAGGACGTGCGGGCGGTGGCGGGTGAGCCGGGTGAGCAGGTGGCGGGCGTTGAGGGCGTGGGCGGGGTCGATGAGCAGGCAGGTGCCGCCGGCGGCGAGGGTGGCCCACACGTCGAGCAGGGCGAGGTCGAAGTTGAGCGGCGCGTAGTTGGCGACGACGCGGCCGGGGCCGAGGTCGAAGGTGTCGTGGGCCCAGGCGGTGAAGCGGTCGACGGCGCTCTGCGCGAGGGGGACGATCTTGGGCAGGTCGGTGGAGCCGGAGGTGGTGAGCATGAACGAGGTGCCGGCCGCCAGGGTGGGCACCGGGGCGGGGCGGGCGAGGGCGGGCAGGGCGGGGGCGTCCTGGCCGAGGGGGGCGAGCAGGCGGCGGGCGCCGGCCTGGGCGAACAGGGCGGCCAGCAGGGCCGGGGCGAGCTGCGGGGAGGGCAGCAGGAAGGGGCGGCGTTCGGTGAGGCAGGCCAGGACCAGGGCGATCGCCTCGGGTGACTTGACGGCGAGCAGGCCCACCGGCTCGCCCGGGGCGAGGTCCAGGGCGTTCAGGCGCGCGCGTTCGGCGTCGGCGAGGGCGGCGAGCTCGCCGTAGGTGACGGTGCGTTCGTGCCACAGCAGGGCGGGGGCGTGCGGGTGGGTGCGGGCGTGGGCGGTGAACGCGTCGGGCAGCGGCAGCGGCGCCGGGGCCGCCGCGGCGCGGGTCGCGGAGGTCGCGGAGGTCGCGGGGGTGGGGGTGGTGGTCATCGGGTTCACTCCCCCGCCGGGGCGATCCGCGCCCAGCCGGCCTTGACGGCGGTGCCCGCGTCGGTGGCGACGGTGAAGCGCACCACCGTGCCCGCGTCGTGGGGCTGCAGGGTCAGGCGCAGCTCGGTGCCGGGGCGGGTGGGGGCGGCGAAGCGGGCGCCGAGGGCGGTGATGCGGGCGGGGTCGCCGGCGGCGTGGCGGTCGGTGATCTCCTCGGCGGCCAGGGCGAGCAGGTGCATGCCGTGGGCGATGGTGGCGGGGAAGCCGGCTGCGCGGGCGGCGTCGTCGTCGAGGTGGATCGGGTTGAGGTCGCCGGAGGCGTGGGCGTAGGCGGTGGTGTCGGCGGTGCTCAGGGTGTGGGTGAGGGTGAGCGGTGGGCCGTCGGGGGTGGTGCCGGGGTGGGCGGCGGGGGCCAGGGTGCCGTGGGGTTCGGTGCCGGTGGCGCCGACCAGGAGGGCGGAGGTGTGCAGGTCGGCGACGGGGCGGCCGGTGGCGGTGTCGGTGAGGCGGGTGGTGAGGGCCAGGCGGGTGCCGCGGGCCTCGCGGCGGGCGGCGGTGACCTCGACGGTGACGTCGAGGTCGCCCGGGGTCGGGGGGGTGTGGGTGTGGATCTCCTGGGCGAGGTGGACCACGCCGGTGAAGCCGTCGTCGCCGGCGGTCAGGGCGGTGACGGTGTGCTGGGCCAGGGCGTGGGCGGCGACGAAGGGGTGCGCGGGGCTGGCGCCCCCGGTGGCGGCGGGCAGGCCGGTGCGGGCGGCGGCGCGGTAGGCGGCCAGGTCGCGGTCGGTGACGGTCAGCCGGGTGCGCCGGAGGTGGGGGGAGGTCGTGGTCATAGCGGGGTCACCACCAGGGTCGAGTTGTGGCCGCCGAAGCCGAACGAGTTGGACAGCGCGGCGCCGCTTGGGATGGGGCGGGCGGCGGTGTGGACGACGTCGAGGTCCAGGCCCTCTTCGGTCTTCTCGTGGTTGGCGGTGGGAGGGACGGTGCGGGTGTTCATGGCCTCGATGGCGGCGATCAGCTCGACGGCGCCGGCGGCGCCGATCAGGTGGCCGATGGCGCCCTTGGTGGAGGTGACCGGCACGCCGTGGGGGCCGAACACGGTGGCCAGGGCGGCGGCTTCGGCGCGGTCGTTGTGCACGGTGGAGGTGCCGTGGGCGTTGACGTGGGCGATGTCGGCGGGGCTCAGGCCGGCGTCGGCCAGGGCGGCGCGCATCGCGGCGACGGCGCCGGCGCCGTCGGGGCGCGGGTTG
Source organism: Kitasatospora sp. NPDC059599 (assembly GCF_042735125.1). Taxonomy (NCBI): domain Bacteria; kingdom Bacillati; phylum Actinomycetota; class Actinomycetes; order Kitasatosporales; family Streptomycetaceae; genus Kitasatospora; species Kitasatospora sp. NPDC059599. The sequence continues at coordinate 14,005 of NZ_JBHWCL010000184.1, forward strand.
GACAGGTGGTAGGCGTCCGAGCTGGAGCCGTACCCGGCGAGCAGCGCGTAGGGGGTGCGGGCGCGGGCGCGGGCGTCGTCCAGGCGTTCCAGGACGAGGAAGCCGGCGCCCTCGCCCATGACGAAGCCGTCGCGGTCGGTGTCGAAGGGGCGCGAGGCGCGGGCGGGGTCGTCGTTGCGCAGGGAGTGCGCGCCGAGGTTGCCGAACGCGGCGAGGGTGACCGGGGTGAGGGTGGCCTCGCAGCCGCCGGCGACGACGACGTCCGCGCGTCCGCTCTCCAGCAGCAGGGCAGCATGGCCGATGGCGTCGGCGCTGGAGGCGCAGGTGGTGGCGATGGTCAGGGCCGGTCCGCTCCACTGCAGGCGCATGGCGATCTGGGCGGCGGCGGCGTTGGGCATGGTGACCAGGGGCATCAGCGGGGAGACCCGCAGCGGCCCGTGTTCGGTGTACAGGGCCGATTCGCGGTCGCTGGTGGTGCGGCCGCCGACGGCGTTGCCGACGACGATCGCGCTGCGCCCGGGGCCGGGTTCGGGGCTGCCGGCGTCGTGGTGGGCGGCGAGGGCGGCCAGGGTGGCGTAGTGGGCGAACGGGTCGAGGCGGCGGGCGTCCTTGGCGGGGACCGGTCCGTCGGCGGGCAGCGGGGCCACGGGGCAGCCCAGGCGGACCCGGTGGCGGGCCAGGGCCGGGTCGTTCAGGGTGGTGGCGGTGGAGCGCCCGGAGGCGACGGTGTGCCAGAACTCCTGGACGGTGTGGCCGGCGGGGCTGACCACGCCGAGGCCGGTGACGGCGATCGGCGGGCGGGTGTGCGGGGCCATGGCTTCCTCTCCTCTCCGGGCCGGGGGCGGGCCGGGTCTCAGATCAGGCCGGTCTGGGCGGCGGCGGTCAGGAACGCGTCGGCGGCGAAGTCGATGTCGGCCGCGGTGTGGCGGGCGGTGACCGCGATGCGCAGGCGGGCCAGGTCGTTGGGCACGGCGGGGGTGACGACGGGCAGGCCGATCACGCCGGCCTTGCGGCAGGCGGTGGCGTAGTCGTAGGCGGCGTCGTCGCTGCCGGCGATGACGGGCAGCACGGCGGTGGTGGAGTCCATGGTGGAGATGCCGGCGTCGTTGAGGCGGGTGCGCAGGCGCTGGGCCTGGACCTGGGTGTGGGTGACGCGTTCGGGTTCGCGGCGCAGGATCCGCAGGGACTCCAGTGCGGCGCCGGTCTGGGCGGGGCCCAGGGCGGCGGAGAACAGGAACGGGCGGGCGGCGTAGCGCAGGTGGCCGATGAGGTCGTGGCTGCCGGCGATCCAGCCGCCCATGGAGGGGATGGCCTTGGAGAGGGTGCCGAGCTTGACGTCGACGCGGACCTTGTGGTCGAAGTGCTCCTCGATGCCGCCGCCGGTGGCGCCGATGACGCCCAGGGCGTGGGCCTCGTCGACCATGAGCAGGGCGTCGTAGCGGTCGCAGACCTCGCGCAGTTCGGGCAGCGGGGCGATGTCGCCGTCCATGGAGTAGACGCTGTCGACGATGACCAGGCGCACGCCGGTGGGGGAGGCGGCCTTGAGGCGGCGCTCCAGGTGGTCGACGTCGTTGTGGCGGAAGCGGGTGACGGTGGCACCCGACAGGCGGCAGCCGTCGACGATGGAGGCGTGGTCGTACTTGTCGATCAGGACGGTGTCGCCCTGGCCGACCAGGGCGCCGACGGTGCCGACGTTGGCGGCGTAGCCGGAGCCGAAGACCAGGGCGCGCTCGCGCTGGGCGAAGCGGGCGACCTCGGCTTCCAGTTCCTCGTGCAGCGGGATGGTGCCGGCCAGGGCGCGCACGCCGTGGTTGCCGGTGCCGTAGACGTCGACGGCGGCCTTGGCGGCGGCGACCACGCGCTCGTCGCCGGCCAGGCCGAGGTAGCTGTAGCCGGACATCATGAGCAGGCGTTCGCCGTCGAGGTCGCAGTAGGCGCTGTCGCGTTCCATGGTGTAGGCGACGAAGCTGTTGCGCCGGGAGGGGTCGGACTCCAGTGCGGCCACCCGGGCGTTCGTTGCGGCGAGCTTCGGCTCCAGGCGGTCCCATGCTCCGGTGGCGTTCACGGGCGTTTCTCCTTCACGGCTTCACGGTTTCCAGGGCTTCACGGCTTTCCGCGGCGTGCGCGGGGTGCCGCGGCCTTTCGCGGGGTGGGCGGGTGGCGCGGCGTCTTGCGGGTGGCGCGGCGGTTCTGCGGGTTCTACGGGTGGCGCGGCTTTTCGCGGGTGCTGCGGCTTTTCGCGGGTGGCGCGGCTTTTCGCGGGTGGCGCAGCGTTTTCGGGTGGCGCGGTGTTCTGCGGGTGGCGCGGCTTTTCGCTTCCGGTTTGTTTCCGGTTTCCGTCCGGTTGTGCTCCGGCCGGATTCCGGCTGTTTTCCGGTGCGGTGCGGTACGGGGTGGGCGCGGGGGCGGTCCGGGGCGGCTGCGGGCGGTCTTTCTCGAAGCCTTCACGCGGGGTGCTCAAGGATGGCTACATTTCTACGGCAGGATGCGCAAGGCGTCCGCAATAGCCGCTCCTCCGGCCTGCGATGACGCTCTGACGTGGGAAAACACTGCGCCCACGACGCATCGACCGGCCGGCGGGTACGTTTTCGCGACCGGTGTTGACACCGCGCCTCGCGGCGAATGTATGGTCGAAATCCGCCGAAAACCGAACGGCTGGTCGGCGGCGAGAAATTGTTCTGTTCCGGGTTTCCCATGCCGACGGCCGGCACGGGCCGTCACTTCCGCTTTGGCTCAAGGGGGTTGGAGCAACGTTGAACGGCTTCAGGGAAGACAGTCCGTCCGGCAGATCGGGGGCGCGGCGATGCTGATCCGCCTCACCGGTCTGGTGGCGATCGAACACGAGGACGGTGCCCCGCAGCACCTGTCCAGCGCCCAGGCCCAGGTGGCGTTCGCCCGCCTGGTCCTGGAACGCTCCAGCGGCACCAGCCGCGACCAACTGGCCGACACCATCTGGCCCGACGGCCTGCCCGACACCTGGGCCTCCGCGCTGCGCAGCGTGGTCAGCCGGGTGCGGGCCTTCGTCACCGACCCCGGCCAGGGCCCCGGCGCCACGCCGCTGATCGCGCAGGGCGGCCGCTACGTGCTGCGCCTGCCGGCCGACGCGGCGGTGGACCTGGAGGCCGCGGCGTCGGCCGTGGGCGAGGCCGGCGAGGCGCTGGCCTGCGGCGGCCACGCCGTCGCCCAGCAGCTGGCCGCCGGGGCACTGGCCAACCTGCGCGGCTCGTTCCTGCCCGACCACGAGGGCGAATGGGCCCAGGGAGTGCGCGAACACGTGGAGGAACTGCGCATCAGCGCACTGGAGACCGCCAGCCTGGCGGCCTCCGCCCTCGGCGAGGAACACCACGCGCTGCGCTGGGCCGACGAGGCGGTGCGCCGCGCCCCGTTCCGCGAGAGCGCCTACCGCTGCCGCATGGAGGCCCTCGCCTCCTCCGGCAACCGCGCCGAGGCGCTGCGCTGCTACCAGCAGCTGCGCCAGGTCCTGGCCGAGGAACTGGGCATCGACCCGGCCGCCGAGACCCAGGAGCTCTACCTCGCCCTGCTGCGCACCCCCACGCCCGCGCCGCCCGCGCCGGCGGCGGTGCGCCCGGTGGACCCGGTGCTGATGGGGATCTTCGAACCCCTCGCCCTGACCCGCCTGCCCCGCCCGGCACCGGCCCCGGCCCGCGCCGCCTGACCCGCTTCCCCGGCGTTCCGGCCGGCCCCGGCGCACCCCACGGCGCTGCGGCCGGAACGGACCGGGCCGCGCACCTCTCCCCGTCCGCGCGCGTCCCGCGTCACCCCTTCCCTCCCCCGCCGGCACCCCCCGCCCCGGCGGCCCCGCAACCCCGTGCCCCCGCGGTGCGCTGCGGGGGCACGGGG
>NZ_JBHWCL010000185.1:0-17850 GCF_042735125.1 Kitasatospora sp. NPDC059599
GACCAGGGTCCGCACCGGCCTCCGGCGACTACCGCCGTACCGTCACGCGTTCGGCACGGTCGCGTACTTCGGCGTGCCCTCGGCCATCTGCTTGAGCGCGTCCTTGCGGTCGCGCTTGGACAGCTTGTCGATGTAGAGGGTCCCGTACAGGTGGTCGGTCTCGTGCAGCAGGCAGCGGGCGAAGAAGCCGGTGCCCTCGACGCGGATCGGCTTGCCGTCCTTGTCGACGCCGGTCACCGCGGCGTAGTCCGGGCGCGGCAGCTCGGCGTACGCGGTCGGGACGGACAGGCAGCCCTCGTTGCCGTCGTCGAGCACCCGGCGGCGGTCGGCCGGGTAGTCCTCCAGCTTCGGGTTGATCACGTGGCCGATGTGGCGCACGCCCTCGTCGTCCGGGCAGTCGTAGACGAAGACCTTGAGGTCCACGCCGATCTGGTTGGCGGCGAGGCCGACGCCCTCGGCGGCGTACATGGACTGGAACATGTCGTCGATCAGCGCGGAGAGCTCGCCGTCGAAGGCGGTGACGTCCTTGACCTCGCGGTGCAGGACGGGGTTGCCGACGACGGTGATCGGGCGGGCGGTGCCCTTGCCGAGGTCGGGCTCCTCACCGATCACCTTCACGGGAGCCTCGGGCGCCGCCCCCTCCACGTCGTGCTCGTGCTCGTGCTGCTCGGCCTGCTCCGCCATGTCTTCCGCTTCCATAGGTCCTACGCGTACCTCACCAGGGTACTCAGCAGACTTCTTCGAGATCCCGGTAAGCCCGGGTTCCCGGGGAGGCCGTGACCCAGCGGTCCAGCAGGGTGCGCACCAGGTGGGCGGGGGCGGCGATCCCGCACTCCCGCTCGACCAGCCAGGACATCCCGGCCGCGCCGCCCTGGCTGAGGTGGCTGAGGTGGCCGGGGTGGGCGGCGTCCCCGTCGTCGTGCGGGTCGTGGTGGGCGGCGATGCCGTCGTCGGAGGCCATCCGGCTCTCCGAGCAGGCGCGGCAGAGCAGCCGCACCGAGGAGGTCCAGTCCTCGGCCGCGTAACCGGCGTCGGCGACCAGCCGTTCCAGCGCGTCCCGGTCCCCGGCGGTGGCGGCCTGCAGCAGCACCACGTAGGTCGGCACCGGGGAGGGCGCCCACAGCTCGATCTCGTCGAAGACGGGGTAGGCCACGCCGTCGGTGACCCGCTCGCCGTGCGGGGCGCCGTCGTGCAGCACCACCTCGCCCCAACGGCGGCCGGAGGAGGGCAGCGGGATGGAGAGGACCTCGATCCGGGCCGGGTCCAGGCGGCGGCCCCAGACCACCTCGGACTCGCCGTCCGGGGAGAGCCGCACCGGGGTGGTGCCGAGGTCGAGGCTGACCGGGCCGTCGGGCTGCCCGCCGGGGCCGCCGGGCAGCTTGAGGCCGTACGCCTGCCAGGCGCGGCGGGCCAGCGGCCAGTCCTGCAGGGCGGTGGCGGTGATGCCGAGGTTCCACCAGTCGGGGGCGCCGTGTTCACGGTCCAGCAGGGCGACGGCGCGCAGACCGGCCGAGCGGGCCTGCTCCCAGTCGCGGCGGAACTTGTGCAGGAGGGCGAGGTTGAACCAGGAGTCGGACAGCCACGGCTCCAGGTCGGCGGCCATCACCAGCAGCGCGCCGGCGTCCTCGTAGCGGCCGTCGCCGATCAGCGTGAAGGCCCGGTCGGTCGTCTGCCGCCAGGTGGCGGACGGCCGGTGCCGTGCCCGGTGGAAGATCCTCACGTTCGTCCCTGCCGTCGTCGTCCGCTCAAGTCCCGTGCCACCGCGCCCTTGCCGTCCCGGACGGTGCTCGGGGCCCGCTGTCCCGGGTCGGTGTTCCACGCTACGACCGCATCCAACCACGCCCGCCCCCGCCCGCGCTCCCCACCGTCGAGGTTGGGCCCGCCCCTCCCCAGCCTGCCCGCCCGACCGCGCCCTCTCAACCCCTGGCGGGTCCGGGACCGGCCGACGGGCCGCGAACCCGGCCGCCGACCGCTCCCCGCCGCTCCGACCGGGTCTCAGCCGCGGGCCTGGCCGCCGACCCGGGCCAGGGCGTCCACCACCCGGGCGTCGTAGACCCGGCCGCGGCCCAGCCGGATCACCTCCAGCGCCTCCAGCCGCCCCACCGCCTCGCCGACGCCCCGGCCGCGGGCGGCCGTGAGCAGGTCGTCGTGGGCGTTGGCGACCCGGATGATGCGGGCGGCGAGCGGCACCGGTCCCTCGCCGCCGGCCTGGCCGGCGTACGGGTCGGCCAGCCGGGCGACCTGCTCGGCGACCTGCCGGGGCACCCCGGTGCGGCTGATCACCTCGCTGCCCAGCCGGGCGATCCGCTGCTGTTCGGCGCAGGGCAGCACCGCCGTGGCTCCGTCCGGCACCGGTTCGACCAGGGACAGCTGGCCGACGTCGTGCATCAGCGCGGCGTACTCCAGCAGGGCGAGCTCACGGGTGCCCAGGCCCAGCTCGCGCCCGAGGGCGCACGCCGTGTCCGCGACCCGGCGCGCATGCCCGTGCGGGGTGTAGCCGGCCACCTCGGTGGCGCGGGCGAGGCTGGCGATGGTCTGCCCGGTGGTGGCCCGGACCGCCGCGGCGCGCCGGAAGGACACCTGGGCGAGCAGCAGCGGGGTGCAGAACAGCGGCAGCGCCCAGAGCCCGACCTCACCGGCCGCGAGGCTGACCAGCATGCCGGTAGCGACGATCGCCGAGCCGATGCCGAACAGCGAGCGCAGTTCGTCCTCCAGCGCCGCGGGGAACCGCAACCCGCCCTCGGAGCGGCGCAGCAGTGCCGCCAGGGTCGCGTCGCACAGCGCGGCCAGCGCGGCGACGGCGGTCAGGAACGCCCCGTACGCCGGGCCCTGCGGCGAGAAGCGGTCGACCAGGGCGCCGTTGTACAGCGGCTGGAAGACCGCGGCGGCGAAACCGACCGCGAGCAGTCGGCGGGCGGCGCTGTCCCGGCGGGCCGGGTCGGCCCAGGGCGGGCGGCGGTGCGGGCGGTCCGGGCGGTGCGGCAGGGCCAGCCCGGGCAGCCACGCCAGCAGCAGGCCGGCCCCGGTCACCGCGACCACCTGGAGCGTGCCGTGCGCGGTCGGCACTCCGCGCAACGGTCCGAGCAGGGCGTACGCGAGCGCGCCGGCCGCGCCGATGGGCGCCTGTTCGCGATCGCCCGGAAGGGTGATCCGGACGCACTCGCCGAGCGCGATCAGCGCGGTGAACGCCAGCGCGACCCGGGGCTCCGCGACCCCGCGCACCGCGACCGCGCCCAGCGCGAGCGCCAGCAGCGCGGCGGCCGCCGCGTGCACCGCGCGGGCGGTGGGCCCGCACACGGTACGGCCGGGGAACGCCCGGCCTCGGGCCGTCCGGCCGAGGGCCGCGCGCCCGGGCGCCGTCACGGCTGCCCGGCCGCGGGGACGCCGCCCGGGGAGGGCACCCGGCCGGGGGCCGTCCGGACCGGTTCGGGCACCCCGAGCGGGATGTCCGGGACGGCCCGCACGCAGTCCTCGGAGTGCACCACCGGCTGCCAGTCGTGCACGGCCAGCGCGTCGATCAGCGCCCGCACCATCACCGGGTCGAACTGGCTGCCGGTACAGCGCTCCAGCTCGGCCACCGCCTCCGTGACCGGGCGTCCGCGCCGGTAGGAGCGGGTGGAGGTCATCGAGTCGAAGGCGTCGGCGACCGAGATGATCCGGGCGAACTCGGGGATCTGCGGTCCGGCCAGCCCGCTCGGGTAGCCGCGGCCGTCCATCCGCTCGTGGTGGTGCAGGATCCCGGCGTGCGCCTCGCCGAGGAAGTCGATCCCGCGCACCAGCTCGTACCCGTACACCGGGTGGATCTCCACGGCCCGCCGCTCCTCTTCGCTGAGGGGACCGTTTCTGCGCAGCAGCTCGGTCGCCACCCCGAGCTTGCCGACGTCGTGCAGGACCCCGGCGAAGCGCAGGGTGCGCAGCCGCTCGGCCTCCATGCCCAGCTGATCGGCGATCAGCACCGAGGCGCGGCCGACCCGTTCGCTGTGGCCGCGGGTGTACGCGTCCTTGATCTCCACGGCCTGCACCAGCGACTGCACGGTGGCCTGGTGGGCGTCCTGTTCCCGCTGCCCCTGGGCGAACACCCAGGCGGAGATGGACAGCGGCAGCAGCGCCAGCAGCGCCGCGAACGCGCCGTACGGCCCCTGCCAGAGCACCGCGACCATCAGGCCGCCGGCCGCGTGCACCAGTACCGGCAGTCCGCACACCGAGCAGGCCCCGCGCAGCAGCACCCCGGCCCCGCGGCCCTCGCTGAGCATCACCATCACCCCCACCACCACCCCGTTGACCAGGCAGAACGCGGCAACGGAGGCGAACCCGGGCAGCAGCGCGGCCGGGAAGCGGGAGCCCAGCAGCAGCTGCGGGCCGCACAGCAGGTGGAAGACCACCGAGGAGGCGAAGGCGCAGAGCGCGAGCTGGGAGCCGTTGAACAGCTGGCGGCGCCGGCAGCCGGGCCCGCTCGGACCGCCGAGCACCGCGGCCGGGGCGGCGACCAGGGCCGCAGCGGACGGAGGGAGCATCAGGACCCCGGCGAACAGCACCGGGAAGAAGGCATTCACCCCCGGCCGGGCGGGCACCCGCGCGGGCAGTGCCGGGCGGCGCAGCATCCGGCGCACCAGCACCAGGCAGGGCGTCGGCAGCCCCTGGGCCAGGGACTCCCAGCAGCCGTGCAGGAAGGCCAGCAGCCCGAGCTTGGGCCAGTCCGTCGCCCCACCGAGCCAACGCGGCACCCCCGGGGTGACCGCGGCGGGCAGCAGTGGCACCAGGCAGCACAGCGCCGCCACCGGGACGGCCACCAGGTAGCGCACCGCCCCCGGCGGCAGGGCCGCGCCTCCACTGTCGGTAGCGATCTCGACCTCCCCGCCGTCCGGGCCCGGTGTTGCCTCAGCACGCCGGGCGAACCGACGGTGAGCGTCCGTCAGGAGGATAGGCCGCCGTCCGGGCGTGGGGACGCATGATCCCGCAATGGTGCAGTTGGCGCACCGCCAACTCACTCGAACGAGTGACGGCGCACGCGAGCAGAACGGGAGCGGCCCCGGGAGCACATGCTCCCGGGGCCGCTGAACTTCCTTGCCCGGACCGCCTTCGCCGACGGACGGCGGCTGGCTGACGGACAGCTGACAGACCGACCACTGGCTGACGGCCGGACGGCTGACGGACCCGGCCAGGCCCGGCCGGTCACTCCGCCGGGGCGCCCGCCTCGACCGTCGCGCCGGGGCGCTCGGCCGGCTCCCCGCCCGCCACGCCCTTCGCCGGCCTCGGCGCCGGCCGGGCGTTCTCGGCGTGCACCTCGACGGAGGCCTCCACCGAGACCACCACCTGCTCGCCCGAGCGCTGCCCGGCCCGGATCGAGTCGATCCTGGCCAGCACCTTGCTCCGCAGGTCGGCCGGGGTGTCGTCGCACCCGCAGGAGCGCTTGATCAGCGCCTTGATCGCCTGCTCCAGCCCGTACTGCTTCAGGCAGGGCGAGCACTCCTCGAAGTGCACACGCAGCTTGGCGCAGTCGCCCTCGGCCATCTCGTTGTCGAGGAATTCGTAGAGGTGGTCGAGGACCTCGCCACACTCGGTGTCGTGCGGATCGCCGCAGCTCATGAGCCCGAGCCCTTCGCTTCCTGCCCTGCCCCGCTGCCGGCCGGGACGAGCCCGCGCTCACGGGCGTAATCCTCCAGCATGCCGCGCAGCTGACGGCGGCCGCGGTGCAGCCGGGACATCACCGTACCGATGGGAGTACCCATGATGTCCGCGATCTCCTTGTACGCAAAGCCTTCTACGTCCGCGAGATAGACGGCGATCCGGAATTCCTCCGGGATGGCCTGGAGCGCGTCCTTCACGTCGCTGTCGGGGAGGTGGTCGAGCGCCTGGGTCTCGGCCGAGCGCAGACCGGTCGACATGTGCGACTCGGCCCTGGCCAGCTGCCAGTCCTCGATCTCCTCCGCCGCGGTGCGCTGGGGCTCCCGCTGCTTCTTGCGGTACGAGTTGATGAACGTGTTGGTGAGGATGCGGTACAGCCAGGCCTTGAGGTTCGTGCCCTCGCGGAACTGGTGGAACGACGCGTACGCCTTGGCGAACGCCTCCTGGAGCAGGTCCTCCGCGTCGGCCGGGTTGCGCGTCATGCGCAGCGCCGCCGAGTACATCGGATCCAGGTAGCCCAGGGCGTCGCGCTCGAAGCGCTCCCGCCGGGCCTCCTCGCTCTCCTGCGCCGACACCCGGTAGGTGTCCTCACCGATCGCCTCGGCCAGCTCCTCACCGGTGAGCGCCTCGCCCGCAGGCCGGACCTCGTCCGGGCCACGGCCCGGCTCGGCCTCGTGCTCGGTCCCGACGACCGGACCCACCTCCTCGGCATGACGGCCACGGCCCACAGCGGGCCGCCCAGAAATGGAGGATATCGGGCTGACGGGCTTCTCGCCCGCGTCTATCCACTCCGGCCAGGAGGGGGCGAACGCCGTGGCGGCCTCGCGCTCCTCTGGCCGTTCGGGGCACGCGATCGAACCCATCTGCCCTGCCTCTCACCGGTGGTTCGTGCTGACGAGCATGTCAACCACACCGGCCCCGCCCGCATTCCCGCCCGCGCCCGCCATCCACCCGAACGGGTGAGCGATCGGAAACTCCCTGCTCACGGCAGCGGCAACGGCAACGGCTGCGCAGCCTCGGCCACGGCCTCACAGCAGCCGCAGCACCCAGTCCCCCACCGCCGCGCAGATCAGGTCCAGCGTGTCGTCCTCCCCCACCGGCGCCCGCTTGGGCACCGCGAAGCCGTGGCCGCCGTACGGCACCGCCACCAGCTCGTGCCCCGCCGGCAGCGGCGGGAACTCCTCCGGCCCGCCGAACGGGTCCTGCCCGCCCTGCACCACCAGCGTCGGCAGTCCCGACCCCAGCAGCTCCTCCGCCCGGCTCTTCTCCGGCCTGCCCGGAGGGTGCAGCGGGAACGCCAGCGCCACCACCCCCACCGCCCCGGTGGTCGCCCCCGTCCGGCAGGCCACCCGCGCCCCCGCGCTGCGCCCGCCCACCACCAGCGGCAGTCCCGACCCGGCCAGGTGCTCGGCCACCGGCCGCCAGCCGAGGTCCAGCGTCCTCGGCGCCGGGCCCAGCTTCCTACCCGCCACCCGCCAGGGCTGCTCGACCAGCGCCACCGTGATCCCGCGGGCCGGCAGCCTCCCGGCCAGCGCCACCAGGTCGCGGGCCTCGATCCCGCCGCCCGCGCCGTGCCCGAGCGCCAGGACGGCCTTCGGCTCGGCGGCCCGGTGGTGGGTGATCCGGGCCTCGCCGGCCTCGGTGGTGACGAGTTCGGTGGTCATCTCCGCTTGGCTCCCAAGTACTTCAGAACAGGGTGGTCTCGTACTCGACCTCGGTCCACGGATCCTTGAGCTCCGGGCCGTTGTTGCGGATACTGCCGACCGCCGGCGACACCGGGGTGGCCAGCAGGGCGCCGGGCGGCGGGGGTATCAGCAGCCGGCGCAGCGCGTCCGGGTCGGTCAGCCTCGGGTCCAGCCACGCGTCCCAGTCCGGCGGGTCGAGGAACAGCGGCATCCGCTCGTGGATCGGCGCCAGCGACTCCTCGGCGTCCGTGGTGACGACCGTGAACGTCACCAGCCAGGCCTCGGGGTGCCCGGGCGGCACGGCCCGGTTGCGCCAGAACTCGTACAGCCCGGCCAGTGCCAGCGGGGTGCCGTCCGCCCGCGAGACGAAGTACGGCTTCTTCCGCGCCTTGCCCCGCTCGCCCGGCACCGTCTGCCACTCGTAGTAGCCGTCCACCGGCAGGACGCACCGGCGCGCGGCGAAGGCCTGCCGGTACGAGGGCTTCTCGTGCACGGTGTCCGACCGGGCGTTGATCATCTTCACCGCCGTCTCCGCGGTGTTCGACCACTGCGGCACCAGCCCCCAGCGCAGCACCCGCAACTGCCGCACGGCCCGCGACTGCTCCCGGCCCATCCGCTCCAGCACCACGAAGGCGCTGTCGGTCGGCGCGACGTTCCAGTTCGGCTCCAGAGTCTCCTCCGGGTCCCACTGCTCGACGTCGAACAGCTCGACGATGTCCTCGGGCTTGCTGCTGGCTGCGAACCGACCGCACATGCGGGCCAGCTTGCCATGCCGCCCGTCCCCGCCACTTCCTCACCGCATCCACATGCCCCGGCCAGAACCGCCCGCTCCCGCCCGCCCGTCCCCGCATGGGAGGCTGCCCCGAACGGCCCAACGCAGCGGAGGAGGCGGGAAGACCCGATGAGCACCGACGACCAGACCCTGAGCGCCCTGTGGGACCAGGTCACCGGCACCCAGTCCGCCCCGCCCGGCTGGCTGGTCCTGGCCACCGGCGGCGCCGCCCTGCTCGCCGTCCTCGCCCGCCCGCTGTGGCACGTCGCCCGCAACGCCGTCACCATCGCCCACGAGGGGGGCCACGGCCTGGTCGCGCTCGTCACCGGCCGCAAGCTCGCCGGCATCCGGCTGCACTCCGACACCTCGGGCCTGACCCTCTCCTACGGCCGCCCCACCGGCCCCGGCATGGTCCTCACCGCCGCCGCCGGCTACACCGCCCCCGCGCTGCTCGGCCTCGGCTGCGCGGCCCTGCTCGCCGCCGACCGGATCACCCTGCTGCTCTGGCTGGTGATCCTCCTGCTGCTCGCCCTGCTCCTGCGCATCCGCAACGCCTTCGGCCTGTTCACCGTCCTCGTGGCCGGCGGCGCCTTCTTCCTGGTCTCCTGGTTCGGCAGCGCCGAGGTCCAGGCCGGCTTCGCCTACCTCGGCTGCTGGTTCCTGCTCTTCGGCGCCGTCCGCCCGGTCCTGGAGCTGCAGCACCAGCGCCGCATCGGCTGGGCCCGCGACTCCGACGCCGACCAGCTCGCCCGGCTCACCCACGTCCCCGCCCTCGCCTGGGTCACCGTCTTCCTGCTCGTCGCCCTCGCCTGCCTCGCCCTCGGCGCGAGCTGGCTGCTCCAGCCCCTGCACTGACCCGCCCCGAGCAGCCTCCCGGAGGCGGGCGGGCGAACCCCGTCCCGAGCAGCCTCCCGGAGGCGAGCGGGCAAGCCCCGCCCCGAGCCGAAGGGGCGCGCCGATGCCGAAAGGGAGACCGCGAGGGAGCGAGGCACGAGCGAGGGAGCACCGACCGTCGGCACCGGATCCGAGCGCCCCGGAGGCGAGCGGGCGATTAGCAGCCCGTTCCGGTACGGCCCCTAGACTTGCCACATGACCGAGACCCCGTGGCCCGCCCCCGTCGCCACCAGCCCCGTCGACGCCACCGTCACCATCCCCGGCTCCAAGTCGGTCACCAACCGGGCCCTGGTGCTGGCGGCTCTCGCCGAGAAGCCCGGCTGGGTGCGCCGCCCGCTGCGCAGCCGCGACTCCCAGCTGATGGCCGACGGCCTGCGTGCCCTCGGGGTCACGATCGAGGAGACGGTCAACAACGACGCGGGCGGCACCGGCGGCGGCGAGGCCTGGCGGGTCTTCCCCGCGCCCGCGCTGCGCGGTCCGGCCTCCGTCGACGTCGGCAACGCCGGCACGGTCATGCGTTTCCTGCCCCCGCTCGCCGTCCTGGCCGACGGCCCGGTGCACTTCGACGGCGATCCGCGCTGCTACGAGCGCCCCCAGCACGGCGTGATCAACGCCCTGCGCGCGCTCGGTGCCCGGATCGACGACGGCGGCCGCGGCGCGTTCCCGCTCACCGTCCACGGCACCGGTTCCCTCGACGGCGGCCCGGTCGAGCTGGACGCCTCGTCGTCGTCGCAGTTCGTCTCGGCCCTGCTGCTGTCCGGTGCCCGCTACAACCAGGGCATCGAGGTCCGGCACGTCGGCGGCCCGGTGCCGTCGCTGCCGCACATCCGGATGACCGTCGAGATGCTGCGTCTGGCCGGGGCCCAGGTCGACGCCCCTGAGGACGGCGGCGAGAAGGACGTCTGGCGGGTCACCCCGGGTGCCCTGATCGGCCGCGACCTGGTGGTCGAGCCGGACCTGTCCAACGCCGCGCCGTTCTTCGCCGCCGCCCTGGTCACCGGCGGCCGCGTCACCGTGCGGGACTGGCCCAAGCACACCACCCAGCCCGGCGACCAGCTGCGCGAGATCTACACCCGGATGGGTGGCGCCTGCGAGTTCACCGACGAGGGCCTGCAGTTCACCGGCACCGGCCGGATCCACGGCATCGAGGCGGACCTGCACGACGTGGGCGAGCTGACCCCGGTGATCGCCGCGGTCGCCGCGCTCGCCGACTCCGAGTCCCACCTGTACGGCATCGCCCACCTGCGTCTGCACGAGACCGACCGGCTCGCGGCGCTCGCCAAGGAGATCAACGATCTCGGCGGCGACGTCACGGAGACCGAGGACGGTCTGCGGATCCGTCCGCGCCCGCTGCGCGGCGGGGTCTTCCACACCTACGAGGACCACCGGCTGGCCACGGCCGGCGCGGTGCTCGGCCTCGCCGTGCCCGGTGTCGGGGTGGAGAACGTCGCCACGACCGCCAAGACCCTCCCCGACTTCCCGGGGATGTGGGCGGAGCTGCTCGGCGGGGCGGGCGGCGCGGACGGAACGACGGCGGACGTCTGAGCGGGGACTGAGCACATGCGCCGCTACGGCAAGGACGCCGACGAGGACGACATCCGCAACCGCCCGGCCCGCCGGGGTTCCCGGCCGCGGACCAGGATCCGGCCCAAGCACGAGGACGCCGCCGAGGCGATGGTGCTGACCGTCGACCGGGGCAGGGTGACCTGCCTGGTCGACCCGGGCACCAAGCAGGAGCGCGAGATCATCGCCATGAAGGCCCGCGAGCTGGGCCGCAAGGGCGTCGTCGTCGGTGACGTGGTCAATCTGGTCGGTGACCTCTCCGGGGACGCCGACACCCTCGCCCGGATCGTCCGGGTCGAGGAGCGCAGCTCGGTGCTGCGGCGCACCGCGGACGACGACGACCCGTACGAGCGGATCGTGGTCGCCAACGCCGAGCAGTTGGCCATCGTCACCGCCCTGGCGGACCCGGAGCCGCGCCCGCGGCTGATCGACCGCTGCCTGGTGGCCGCCTACGACGCGGGCATGGAGCCGCTGCTGGTGCTCACCAAGGCGGACCTCGCCCCGGCCTCGACGCTGCTGGACTCCTACGCCACGCTCGGCATCCAGTACGTGGTCACCCGCCGCGACGAGCTGGAGACGACCGGCGCCGAGGCCGTCCGGGAGTACCTGCGCGGGCGGTCCACGGTGTTCATCGGCCACTCCGGTGTCGGCAAGACCACCCTGGTCAACGCGCTGGTCCCGGACCGTCAGCGGCAGACCGGCCGCGTCAACGCGGTCACCGGCCGCGGCCGGCACACCACCGTGTCGGCGCTCGCGCTGCGGCTGCCCCCGCCGCCGGGCGTCAAGCCGGGCTCCCGGAAGGCGCTGGACCCGGGCTGGGTGATCGACACCCCGGGCTTCCGTTCCTTCGGCCTCTCGCACATCGACCCGTCGCGGGTCATCCTCGCCTTCCCGGACCTGGAGCCGGGTACGGTCGACTGCCCGCGCGCGTGCAGTCACGACGAGCCGGACTGCGCGTTGGACGCCTGGGTCGCCGACGGCCACGCCGAGGCCGCCCGGCTCTACTCGCTGCGCCGTCTGCTGGCCAGCAAGGAGGGCGAGCTCGACTGAGTCCGGCGCGCCCCGCCGCTGTGCGGCGGGGTTCGCGGCCCGTTCGAGGTGTCGGACGGCGCCCGCCTGGTGATCATAGGAAGGTCGGGCCGGGCACGGTCCGACCGTCGATCCACTGGGAGGGCACGCGATGGCATGGGCCCTGGTGGTCCTGGCAGGCCTGCTGGAGACCGGCTTCGCGATCAACCTCAAGCTCAGCGAGGGCTTCACCAAGCTCTGGCCCACCATCAGCTTCTGCGCGTTCGCCCTCGGCAGCTTCGGCCTGCTCACCCTGTCCCTGAAGAGCCTGCCGGTCGGCCCCGCCTACGCGGTGTGGACGGGCATCGGCGCGGCCGGCACCGCCGTCTACGGCATGGTCTTCCTGGACGAGACCACCTCGGTGCTCAAGCTGGTCTCGATCTCCCTGGTGATCACCGGGGTCATCGGCCTCCAGCTCAGCGGCACGGCGCACTAGGACGCCCCGGCGCGCACGGCGCCGGCTCCCGCCCGGGGAGCCGCCTGCGCGGTGCGGGCGGGCCCGACACCGCTCCGTCCCGCTCCGCGAGCCCGGCTGTGTCGATCGGGGCTGGCTCGCTAGGGTTTCGGGCATGGCCGATTACCACGACGATCTCCGACTCGCCCACGTCCTCGCCGACTCGGCCGACTCGGTCACCCTGGAGCGCTTCCGCGCCCTCGACCTGAAGATCGAGACCAAGCCCGACCTCACCCCGGTGAGCGACGCCGACAAGGCTGCCGAGGAGCTCGTGCGCAGCGTGCTCCAGCGCGCCCGCCCGCGCGACGCCGTCCTGGGCGAGGAGTTCGGCCTGCAGGGCTCCGGCCCGCGCCGCTGGGTGATCGACCCGATCGACGGCACCAAGAACTACATCCGCGGGGTCCCGGTCTGGGCGACCCTGATCGCCCTGCTGGAGGACGGCCCGGACGGCGTCGAGCGCCCGGTGGTCGGCATCGTCTCCGCCCCGGCGCTGCAGCGCCGCTGGTGGGCGGCCAAGGGCCTCGGGGCCTTCGCGGGCCGCAGCCTGACGAAGGCCTCCCGGATCCACGTGTCCGGCGTCTCCCGGATGGAGGACGCGTCCTTCTCCTACTCCTCGCTCACCGGCTGGGAGGAGCGCGGCCGCCTCGACCCGTTCCTGGACCTCACCCGCGCCTGCTGGCGCACCCGCGCGTACGGCGACTTCTGGTCCTACATGATGGTCGCCGAGGGCGCCGTCGACATCGCCGCCGAGCCCGAGCTGTCGCTGTGGGACATGGCGGCCAACTGCGTGATCGTCGAGGAGGCCGGCGGCCGCTTCACCGGCCTGGACGGCGTCCCGGGTCCGGGCGGCGCCGACGCCGTCGCGTCCAACGGCCTGCTGCACGAGGAGACGCTGCGCCGACTGAGCGTCTGACGCAGCGCCGGCCGGGCGTCCGACGCCGCGCCGACGTGGTGCGGCCCCCTCGGCCGGTGGGAGCCGGTCGAGGGGGCCGCCGTTCATCCGGGCCGGGTGCTACTGCTTGCGCAGCTCCCGGACCGCCGCGTCCAGCCGCTGCCCGTAGTCGGCGTCGGCCTTGCGGAAGTTGTCGACCGCCCGCTCCACGATGTCCTCGCGGTCGGCGGAGACCTTGGCGATGAAGCCGGCCAGGTTGGCGATCAGCCGCTGCTTCTCGTCCTCCGAGAACAGCCGGTACAGGGTGCCGGCCTGCACGAAGTCGTCGTCCTCGGCGTGTGCGGGCGTCGCGTGGGTGCCGGTGGTGCCGTCGACGGCGGTGGCGGCCCACAGCGGACGGCCGGTCTGCACCGGGCCGCCGAAGCTGTTCGGCTCGTAGTTCTTCTGCCGTCCGTGGCGCCCGTCGTACAGGTGGCCGTCGCGGCCGTTGGTGCGGGCCTCGGTGGCGTGCGGGCGGTTCACCGGCAGGTGGTCGGCGTTGATGCCGACCCGGTAGCGGTGGGCGTCGGCGTACGCGAACAGGCGGCCCTGGAGCATCTTGTCCGGGGACGGGCCGATGCCGGGCACGAAGTGCGCCGGGGAGAAGACCGACTGCTCGACCTCGGCGAAGACGTTGTCGGGGTTGCGGTTGAGCTCCAGCCGGCCGATCTCGACCGGCGGGTAGTCGGCGTGCGGCCAGACCTTGGTCAGGTCGAAGGGGTTGAAGCGGTAGGCCGCGGCGTCGGCCGCGGGCATGATCTGGACCTGCACCGTCCAGCTGGGGTACTCGCCGCTCTCGATCGACCGGCGGAGGTCACGCTGGTGGCTGTCCGGGTCCTCGCCGGCGAGGGTGTTGGCCTCGGCCTGGGTGAGGTTGCGGATGCCCTGGTCGGTCTTGAAGTGGTACTTGACCCAGAAGTGCTCGCCGGCCTCGTTCTGCCACTGGTAGGTGTGCGAGCCGTAGCCGTTCATGTGGCGGTAGGAGGCCGGTATGCCGCGGTCGCCGAAGAGCCAGGTGACCTGGTGGGTCGCCTCGGGCGACAGGCCCCAGAAGTCCCAGACGTTGTCGGCCTCCTGCGAGCCGGTGTACGGGTCTCGCTTCTGGGTGTGGATGAAGTCGGGGAACTTGATGGCGTCCTTGATGAAGAACACCGGGGTGTTGTTGCCGACGAGGTCGTAGTTGCCCTCCTCGGTGTAGAACTTCAGCGCGAAGCCGCGCGGGTCGCGCACCGCGTCGGCCGCGCCGAGGTTGCCCGCCACGGTGGAGAAGCGCAGGAAGACCTCGGTCTGCTTGCCGACCTCGGACAGGAACGCCGCCCTGGTCCAGGGCGTGACGTCGGCGGTGACCGTGAAGGTGCCGTACGCACCGGCGCCGCGGGCGTGCACCACGCGCTCCGGGATCCGCTCGCGGTTGAAGTGCGCGAGCTTCTCGAACAGCAGCTGGTCCTGGATCAGTGCCGGGCCGCCGGTGCCCGCGGTCTCGGTGTTCTGGTTGTCGGCGACGGGGGCACCCGCCTCCGTGGTGAGGGTCGGGCGCAGCTCGTCCTGCGTGGTCATAACGGGTGCCTCCACGGGGTCCGGTCGTGATGACACGATCCTAACTTGGACTTTGTCCAAGTCAATACTGGAATCAATCCCGGACGGTGACTTAATCTGGTGGACATGGACGACCTGCTGGAGAGACTGCGCGAACGCGGCTGGCGGCTGACCTCGCAGCGGCGGGTCGTGGCCGAGGTCCTCGGCGGCGAACACGTCCACCTCACCGCCGACGAGGTGCACGCCCGCGCCGCGGCCCGGCTGCCCGAGATCAGCCGCGCCACCGTCTACAACACGCTCGGCGAACTGGTCGCCCTCGGCGAGGTCCTGGAGCTCGCCACCGACGGCCGCGCCCGGCGCTACGACCCCAACGCGCACCGCGCCCACCAGCACCTGGTCTGCTCCGGCTGTGGCGCGATCCGCGACGTCCACCCGCACGGCGACCCGCTCGCCGCGCTGCCCGCCGCCGAGCGCTTCGGGTTCGCGGTCACCGCCGCCGAGGTCACCTATCGCGGCCTGTGCCCCGACTGCCTTCCGCAGCACGGCGGTTGAGCCGCTGGCGCGCTCGCACCGACGGCGCCCCCGTACCGGCCCGGGCCCCGGCCCTGACCTGCCGCCGGACGCCCGCTACGCGCTCAGCTCGGCGTGCAGCGCGCCCAGTAGGCGCCCGGCCCGCTCCGCCACCTCGGCCGGCCCGTAGTCGATCGCCCGCCGGCACCAGTTCTCCGCCTGCACCGGCTCGCCCCGGCGCAGCGCCAGCAGCGCGAGCCGCAGCGCCGCCCGCCCGTGCCCGGCGTCCGCGGCCCGGGTGTACCAGAGCATCGCCTCGGCCTCCCTGTCCTGCCGGGCCAGCAGCAGCCCCAGGTTGAACGCGGCGCTGCGGCTGCCGGCCTCGGCGGCCCGCCGGTACCAGCTCTCGGCGATCTCCAGCGCCCCGCGCTCGGCCGCCCGCACGCCCATCCGCACCTGCGCCCGCCGGTGCCCGGCGTCGGCCGCCAGCGCGTACCAGTGCTCGGCCTCGGCGTCCGCGTCCCCGCGCCGGTCCAGCAGCGAGGCCAGCCGGAACGCGCCCTCCGCCGAGCCGCCCGCCGCGGCCTGCCGGTAGCGCTCCAGCGCCCCGGACAGGTTGCCGCGCTGCTCCTGGACGACGGCGAGCTGCAGCGCCGCCTCCCCGTGCCCCTCGGCGGCGGCCCGCGCGTACCACTCCTGGGCCTGCCGCTGCTCGCCGCGCCCGGCGTGCAGCACGCCCAGGTTGAAGGCGCCGTCCACACTGCCGGCCTCGGCCGCCTTGGAGAACCACGGCTCGGCGCCGGACTCGTCGCCGCGTTGCAGCAGCACCACGGCCAGCGCGTTGCAGGCCTCCCGGTGCCCGGCGTACGCGGCCCGGCGGTACCACTGCTCGGCCTGCTGCTCGCGGCCGGTGCCGGCGCAGAGCAGGCCGAGGTTGAAGGCGCCGTTCTGGTCGCCCGCGTCCAGCGCGGCGCGGTACCAGCGCTCGGCCTCCTTGGCCTCGCCGCGGCTCGCGTGCACCGCGCCCAGCGCGTTGGCGGCGTTGCCGTCCCCGGCCTCGGCCGCCTCCTGCCACCACTCGGCGGCGGCCGCGACGTCCCCGGCGTCGCGCAGCAGGAAGCCGAGCGCGCAGGCCGCGCGCGGCTCCCCGTTCTGCGCGGCCTGCCGGTACCAGCGGGCCGCCTCGTCCAGCAGCGACTGCTCGGTGCGGGCGCGCTCCTCCAGCAGCACGCCCAGGCGCAGCGCGGCGCGGGCGTGGCTGCGGGCGGCCGCGGTGCGGTACCAGGCCTCGGCGGTGTCCTTGTCCCCGGCGGCCTCGCGCATCCGGGCCAGCCGGTAGGCGGCCTCCCGGTGCCCGGCGTCGGCGGAGACCTTGAACCAGCGCTCGGCCCGGACGTCCCGCCGGTGCTCCATCAGGTCGCCCAGCGCGTAGGCGCCGAGCGGGTGCCCGTGGTCGGCGGCGAAGTGCAGCCAGTACTCGGCGGCCTCCTCCTCGCCCTGGTCGCGCAGCTGCAGCCCGAGCGCGTGCGCGGCCGGGGCGCTGCCCGCGACGGCGGCCTGGCGCCACCACTGGCCGGCCTCCGCCCGGTGGCCCTGCTGGTGCAGCAGCACGCCGAGGTTGTTGGCGGCGGAGCGCACCCCGGCCGCGGCGGCGGCGCGCAGGTACGGTTCGGCGTCCTCCAGGTCGCCGCGGCGCAGCAGCAGGGTGCCGAGCCGGGTCGCGGCGTCCGGGTCCCCGCCGTCGGCGGCCTGCCGGTGCCGGGCCTCCAGGGCGGCGGACTCGCGGGCGGCGAGCGCGGTCTCGAAGCTGGTCGGGTCCAGGCCCGCCGGGTCGAGCGCGGCGCCGGAGGGCGGCTCCTCCCCGGGCTGCTCCCCGTACGCGCCGACGGCGGCGGCGAACTGACGGGTGGACACGTGGACCAGGCTGTCGGGGCCGTAGCCCGGGGTGGGGCGTTCGGACAGGCCGCTGGTGCGCTGGGCCGGCAGGGCCCCGGGGCGGTTCTCGGGGCTTTCGGGGCTTTCCGCCCAGGCGTCGGTGTCCGCCTCGGGCGCCGCCGCGGACTTGGCGCCTGACTTGCCGATAAGCCTCATGCCGACTCCCGCTCCCCCAGAGTGTCGCGGCATCGTTCCCCGGCCTGCGGCCGGGGGGACTCCCAGGAGAGGCGCCGGACCCGACGGCTGATCAGCAGCCGTGCACCGTCCCCCGTGTGTCCCATCGTCGCATCACCTGCTACCCGCGTACACCTGCCCCGGCCGAATTCGAGCGGGGCCGACCCGAAGCCGACGAAATTGCTTCGGCGCTTTGTCGATTTCCCGACACTTCCACCCCACAAACCCCGCTGCCGTCCTCCTTGGCGACGGTCGATAGTACCGGAGCGGTTCCCACCGCTTACGGACGAGAGCGCTCCGGGAAACACCAGAGGCCCGGAGGAAGGATCCTCCGGGCCTCTGGCCTTTGTAGCGGGGACAGGATTTGAACCTGCGACCTCTGGGTTATGAGCCCAGCGAGCTACCGAGCTGCTCCACCCCGCGTCGGTAGGTGAACCATAGCACGGAAACGACAGGGGTCCGTCCGGGTGATCATCCGGGGCCCCGCACACGTCCGAACGGGAACACCCGCCCGCCCACCGGAGCGGGCGGGATACCGGCGGGCACGGGCAGCACCGGAGAACTCCGGGAAACACCGGAGGCCCGGAGGAAGGATCCTCCGGGCCTTCGGCCTTTGTAGCGGGGACAGGATTTGAACCTGCGACCTCTGGGTTATGAGCCCAGCGAGCTACCGAGCTGCTCCACCCCGCGTCGGTAGGTGAAC
>NZ_JBHWCL010000186.1:0-17583 GCF_042735125.1 Kitasatospora sp. NPDC059599
TCGGACTGCCTTCCAGCAGGCCCTCCGGGCTTCGTTCTTTCGTGTTTCCAGCTTATCAGATGTTTTCCGCTCCGTTTTCCGGAGTTTCATTCATCCAATCGGCTTTTGCCTTTCGGCGCTCCCGAACTCTACCAGAGTTTCTCGGGCCGTTTTCCCCGGTTGTTCTCGAATTCAAATTCGAGGACGTTTCCGAGGGGCTGTCCCGTGGGGCAACCCGGAGAACATTACGCACCGGGCCGCCCCACGTCAAACCGGCCGCAGCCGGGGACGGACGAGCGTCAGAGCTCGAACGGTGGGCGTCAGACCTCGACGACGACCGGCAGGATCATCGGCCGGCGGCGGTAGTTGTCCGCGACCCACTTGCCGATGGTGCGGCGGACGAGCTGCTGCACCTGACGGGGCTCCAGCACGCCGTCGCTCGCCGAGCGGTCCAGGGCCTCCTGGAGCTTGGCGACGACCGGGACGAACGCGTTGTCGTCGATGCCGGAACCCCGGGCCTGGATGGTCGGGCCGCCGATGATCTTGCCGTTGGCCGAGTCGACCGCGACGAAGACCGAGATGAAGCCCTCCTCGCCGAGGATCTTGCGGTCCTTGAGCGAGGCCTCGGTGATGTCGCCGACCGAGGAGCCGTCCACGTAGACGTACCCGGCCTGCACCTTGCCGACGATCTTGGCGACGCCACGCTCCAGGTCGACGCAGACGCCGTCCTCGGCGATGACCACGCGGTTGCGCGGCACGCCGGTGGCGATGCCCAGCTCGGCGGCCGCGCGCAGGTGGCGCCACTCGCCGTGGACCGGCATCAGGTTGCGCGGCTTGCAGATGTTGAAGAAGTAGAGCAGCTCGCCGGCCGAGGCGTGGCCGGAGACGTGCACCTTGGCGTTGCCCTTGTGCACGACCTTGGCGCCCCAGCGGGTCAGGCCGTTGATCACCCGGTAGACGGCGTTCTCGTTGCCCGGGATCAGGGAGGACGCCAGGACGACGGTGTCGCCCTCGACGATGCGGATCTGGTGGTCGCGGTTGGCCATCCGGGACAGCGCGGCCATCGGCTCGCCCTGCGAACCGGTGCAGATCAGCACGACCTCCTTGTCCGGGAGGTCGTCCAGCTGCTTGACGTCCACGACCATGTTGCCGGGGACCTTCAGGTAGCCGAGGTCGCGGGCGATGCCCATGTTGCGGACCATCGAGCGGCCGACGAAGGCGACCTTGCGCTTGTACTCGTGCGCGGCGTCCAGGACCTGCTGGATGCGGTGCACGTGGCTGGCGAAGGAGGCGACGATGATGCGCTTGTCGGCGTTGGCGAAGACGTTTCGCAGCGCCGCCGAGATGTCCCGCTCGTGCGGGATGAAGCCGGGGACCTCGGCGTTGGTGGAGTCCACCAGCAGCAGGTCCATGCCCTCCTCGGCCAGCTTGGCGAAGGTCGGCAGGTCGGTGAGGCGGCCGTCGAGCGGCAGCTGGTCCATCTTGAAGTCACCGGTGGCCACGACCATGCCGGCGGGGGTGCGGACGGCCACGGCGAGGGCGTCCGGGATGGAGTGGTTGACCGCGATGAACTCGCAGTCGAAGGGGCCGATGCGCTCGCGCTCGCCCTCCTTGACCTCCAGCACGTACGGGCGGATCCGGTGCTCGGCGAGCTTGGCCTCGATCAGGGCGAGGGTCAGCTTCGAGCCGATCAGCGGGATGTCCGGGTTCTCCCGCAGGAGGAACGGGACGGCGCCGATGTGGTCCTCGTGCCCGTGGGTGAGGACGATGCCGTCGACCTTGTCGAGGCGGTCCCGGATGTAGCTGAAGTCCGGGAGGATCAGGTCCACGCCGGGCTGCTCGTCCTCGGGGAAGAGGACGCCGCAGTCGATGATCAGGATGCGGTCGCCGTACTCGAGGACCGTCATGTTGCGGCCGATCTCGCCGAGGCCGCCGAGCGGAGTGATGCGGAGGGCGCCCTCCTTCAGGGCCGGGGGCGCGCCGAGTTCGGGGTGCGGGTGGCTCAAAAGACTCTCCTCACGACGCACGCCATATGTCCGGGGTCCTCCCCCTGGAGACATATGGCGTGCGTACTCAGTGTCGTTTTCCTACTGGGTCTGTGCTCTCGCGCCTTCGGTCCGGTCCAGCGGCGGACCCTCGGGAGGTCCGGCGAGCCGGGGCGCGCACGTCTGTGTCTGCTACAGGTGTACCCCGCCGGCGGCGAGATCCTGCTTCAATTTCTCGATCTCCTCGGGCGTCGCACCGATCAGGGGCAACCGGAGCGGACCGGCCGGCAGGCCCTGGAGTTCCAGTGCCGCCTTGGCCAGGATGACGCCCTGCGTGCGGAACATACCGCTGAACACCGGCAGCAGGCGCTGGTGGACGCTGGTGGCCTTGACCACATCGCCCGCCAGGTACGCCTCGATCATCGCGCGCAGGTCGGCGGCCACGACGTGTCCGACGACGCTGACGACGCCGGCGGCTCCGACGGACAGCAGCGGCAGGTTCAGGATGTCGTCGCCGGAGTACCAGGCCAGACCGGAGCGGGCGATCGCCCAGGCCGCCGCGCCGAGGTCGCCCTTGGCGTCCTTGTTGGCGACGATCCGCGGGTGCTCGCCGAGGCGGACCAGCGTCTCGTGGCTCAGTGCCACCCCGCTGCGGCCCGGGATGTCGTACAGCATGACCGGCAGCTCGGTCGCGTCGGCGAGGGCGACGGTGTGCCGGTACAGGCCCTCCTGCGGGGGCTTGCTGTAGTACGGCGTGACGGCCAGCAGGCCGTGCGCTCCGGCGGCCTGCGCCTGCCGGGCCAGCTCGGTGCTGTGGTGGGTGTCGTTGGTGCCGACGCCGGCCACCACGTGGGCGCGATCCCCGACCGCCTCCACCACGGCGCGGACGAGCCGGGCCTTCTCGGCATCGCTGGTGGTCGGCGACTCACCGGTGGTGCCGTTGACGACGAGGCCGTCGTTCCCGGAGTCGACGAGGTGCGTGGCGAGGCGCTGGGCGCCGTCGAGGTCGAGTCCGCCGTCGGCGGTGAACGGGGTGACCATCGCGGTCAGGACCCGGCCGAACGGCGTCTGGGGGGTGGAGATCGGAGCCATGCGTCCAAAGCTACTCGTAGGCGGTGGGGCGGTATCCACACCGGTCCAGGGTTCGGACAGGGGGCGGCGGCGGTGAGCGGTGGAAACAGGCGGTGAGATGGGATCCCGGTGCTGCCCGCTCGGGGGTTCGGGCAGCACCGGGATCCGTGTTCACGAATGTAGGGAGCGGTTAGAAAAGCCGCAATCCAGACATGCCAGACACACTGCCCATATGCCCGTCGTCGCAGGTCAGGGGGCGACCCGGCCGTGCTTCTCGAATGCCGCATGGGTGAGCGGCATGAGCTGCGCCCACTGCTCCTCCATCTGCTCGGCGACCATCTCGATCTCGCGCTGCGGGAAGGACGGCACCGCCGAGTTGTCCCGCTTGGTCCGCAGGGACAGGAAGTGCATCAGCGAGCGCGAGTTGCAGGTCGCGTACATCGAGGAGAACAGGCCGACCGGCAGCACCGCGCGGGCCACCTCGCGGGCGACCCCGGCGGCGAGCATCTCCTGGTAGCGCGCGTAGGACTCGCGGTACGCGGCCTCCATCGCCCCGGTGGTGGTCTCGTGCTGCTCGGGCGTGCCGGGGGTGAACTCGTACTTGCCCGGGCGGCCCTGCTGGACCAGCTTGCGGTCCTCCGCCGGGACGTAGAACACCGGGTCCAGCTGACGGTAGCGGCCGGACTCCTCGTTGTACGACCAGCCGCTGCGGTGCCGGTGGAACTCCCGGAACACGAAGATCGGCGCACTGATGAAGAAGGTCATCGAGTTGTGCTCGAAGGGCGTGCCGTGACGGTCGCGCATCAGGAAGTTGATCAGGCCCTTGGACTTCTCCGGGTCCTGCGAGAGCGCCTCCAGGGACTGCTCCCCCGCGGTCGAGACCCGGGCCGCCCAGATGACGTCCGAGTCGGCGGCAGCGCTGCGGACCAGCTCCACCGTCACGTCGCTGCGGAAGCTGGGGGCCGTCGGTTCGTCGCTCACGCGTTGCTCCTTGCGGGTTCGGTGCTGTGCAGCTTGATGGCGTGGTGCATGGTCTTGCGGGCTCGCGGGGTGTCACCGGCGTCGGCGTAGGCCACGGCGAGGCGGAACCAGACCCGCCAGTCGCCCGGCGCGGCCTCCGCCTCGCCCTGGCGGCGGGCGAAGACCTCGTCGGCCGAGGCCCGGTCGATCCGCCCCCCGGTGGTGCGCTTCAGCTCGTCCACCGGAAGGCCGCCCTCGGCCTCCAGCTGCCGGGCGAGCAGCTCGCTGTCCCGTCCGAAGCGGACGGTCTGGCGCAGGAACCAGACGCCGATCACCGGGATGACGAAGGCGCACACGCCGATGCCGATGCCGAGCGGCTTTCCGGTGGCGACCAGCTGGACGCCCTCGCCCACGCAGATCAGGGCGACCAGCAGCAGCACGCCGGACAGGACGAAGAAACCGGTACGGGAGGTCATGTCGGGCTCACAGGTCCAGGAAGTGTTCGAGGCCGAGGGTCAGCCCCGGCGTCCCGACGACCTTGCGCACGCCCAGCAGGATGCCCGGCATGAAGCTGCTGTGGTGCAGCGAGTCGTGCCGGATGGTGAGCGTCTCGCCGGTGTCGCCGAACATCACCTGCTGGTGGGCCAGCAGGCCGCGCAGCCGCACGGCGTGCACCGGCACCCCGTCCACGTCGGCGCCGCGCGCCCCGGGCAGGCCGTGGGTGGTCGGGTCCTGCTGCGGCGGGCGGCCGGCCTCGGCGCGGGCGGCCGCGATCAGCTGGGCCGTCCGGGTGGCGGTTCCGCTCGGGGCGTCGGCCTTGCGGTCGTGGTGCAGCTCGACCACCTCGACCGACTCGAAGTACTTCGCCGCGACCTGGGAGAACTTCATGCCGAGGATCGCGCCGATGGAGAAGTTCGGGGCGACCAGCAGGCCCAGCCCGGGGGCCTGGTCCAGCCAGCCGCGGACGGTGGCGAGCCGCTCGTCCGTCCAGCCGGTGGTGCCGGTGACCACGTGGATGCCGTGGTGCAGGCAGTGGTCCAGGTTCCCCATCACCGAGTCCGGGTGGGTCAGCTCGACGACGACCTGCGCCCCGGCGTCGGTCAGCTCCTCCAGCTTCGACCCGCGGCCCAGGGCGGCCACCAGTTCCAGGTCCGGCGCGGCCTCGACGGCCTTGACCGCCTCGGAGCCGATCCGGCCCCGGGCGCCGATCACGGCGACACGCAGCGTCATAGCGAAAACTCCTCTCACACCAGCAGATCGGCGAGCTTGGCGGCCCGCTTGTCGTTGACCGGGCCGATCAGCGCCAGCGACGGCCGGTACGCGCCCAGCACATCACGGGCCACCGCGTGGACGTCCTCCAGGGTCACGGCGGCGATCCGGCCCAGCATGTCGTCCACCGACAGGTGGTGGCCGTAGCTGAGCTCGGCCTTGCCGATCCGGTTCATCAGCGAACCGGTGTCCTCCATGCCGAGCACGGTGGAGCCGGAGATCTGCCCGATCGCGCGCTGCAGCTCCTCCTCGGTGATGCCCTCGGCGACCACCTTGGCCAGCTCGGCGCGGCAGATCCGCAGCACCTCCTCGACCCGCTTGGGCTGGCAGCCGGCGTAGATGCCGAACAGGCCGCTGTCCGCGTAGGACGAGGAGTAGGAGTACACCGAGTACGCCAGGCCGCGCTTCTCGCGGACCTCCTGGAACAGCCGGGAGCTCATCCCGCCGCCGAGGGCCGCGTTGAGCACGCCCATCGCCCAGCGGCGCTCGTCGTGCCGCGGCACGCCCGGCACGCCCAGGACCAGGTGGGCCTGCTCGGTGGACCGGTTGAGCACCTCGACCTTCCCGGCCGTGCGCAGCGCCTTGACGCCGCGGCGGGCCTCGGCGGGCGCCGCGTCGGAGCGGGCCAGCATCGGCGCGAAGGCCTGCTCGACCTGCTTGACGACCTTGCGGTGGTCCAGGTTCCCGGCCGCCGAGACGACCAGGTTCTCGGGCCGGTAGCGGCGGTGGTAGAAGCCGGCGATCTGGTCCCGGGTGAGCGCCTTGATGGTCTCCTGGGTGCCGAGGATCGGGCGGCCGAGCGGGCCCGTGCCGTAGATCACCCGGGCGAACAGGTCGTGCACCACGTCGCCCGGGTCGTCCTCGGCCATCGCCATCTCCTCGAGGATGACGCCGCGCTCGGCGTCGACGTCCTCGGGGCGGATCAGCGAGCCGGTGAGCATGTCGCAGACCACGTCGATGGCCAGCGGCAGGTCGGTGTCCAGGACCCGGGCGTAGTAGCAGGTGTTCTCCTTCGCGGTGAAGGCGTTCATCTCCCCGCCGACCGCGTCCAGGGCCGCCGAGATGTCCAGCGCGCTGCGCCGCTCGGTGCCCTTGAAGAGCAGGTGCTCCAGGTAGTGCGTGGCGCCGTTGAGCTGCGGGGTCTCGTCCCGCGAGCCGACGCCGACCCAGATGCCGAAGGTCGCGGACCGCACCGTCGGCAGGGTCTCGGTGACGACCCGCAGGCCGCCGGGGAGGACGGTGCGGCGCACCGTGCCGGCGCCGTCGACGCCCTTGAGCAGGGTCCGGGTGCTGCCGGGACGCTGCTTTACCGCCGGGGCCTGCGCCACGGGGGGTACCTCCAGAGGAAACGCACGCGAGGAAGGCACGTGCGGACGTAAGCGTGTGGACAACGGGGTGCGGCCCGCACGCCGGGAGGCGTACGGGCCGCAAGGGGTCAGCTAGCGGCGCTTCACTCGGAAGCGGCCTCGCCGGCCTCCTCGCCCTCGACGACCGGGATCAGGGAGAGCTTGCCGCGCGGGTCGATCTCGGCGATCTCGACCTGGACCTTGGCGCCGACGCCGAGGACGTCCTCGACGTTCTCGACGCGCTTGCCGCCGGCCAGCTTGCGGATCTGCGAGATGTGCAGCAGGCCGTCCTTGCCCGGCATCAGCGACACGAACGCGCCGAACGTCGTGGTCTTGACCACGGTGCCCAGGTAGCGCTCGCCGACCTCCGGCATGGTCGGGTTGGCGATCTGGTTGATCGTGGTGCGGGCGGCCTCGGCGGCCGGGCCGTCGGCGGCACCGATGTAGATGGTGCCGTCGTCCTCGATCGTGATCTCGGCGCCGGTGTCCTCCTGGATCTGGTTGATCATCTTGCCCTTGGGGCCGATGACCTCACCGATCTTGTCCACCGGGATCTTGATGGTGATGATGCGCGGCGCGTTCGGGGACATCTCGTCCGGGGAGTCGATGGCCTCGTTCATCACGTCGAGGATGTGCAGGCGGGCGTCCTTGGCCTGCTTCAGCGCGGCGGCGAGCACCGACGCCGGGATGCCGTTCAGCTTGGTGTCCAGCTGGAGGGCGGTGATGAAGTTGCGGGTACCGGCGACCTTGAAGTCCATGTCGCCGTACGCGTCCTCGGCGCCGAGGATGTCGGTCAGCGTGACGTAGTGGGTCTCGCCGTCGATCTCCTGGGAGATCAGGCCCATGGCGATGCCGGCCACGGCGGCCTTCAGCGGCACACCGGCGTTCA
This sequence comes from Kitasatospora sp. NPDC059599, assembly GCF_042735125.1. Classification (NCBI taxonomy): domain Bacteria; kingdom Bacillati; phylum Actinomycetota; class Actinomycetes; order Kitasatosporales; family Streptomycetaceae; genus Kitasatospora; species Kitasatospora sp. NPDC059599. The sequence continues at coordinate 7,500 of NZ_JBHWCL010000186.1, forward strand.
GCAGCGACATGGTCGAGGCGCAGACCGAGCCCATCGAGGTGGAGCCGTTGGAGCTGAGCGCCTCGGAGACCTGGCGGATGGCGTACGGGAAGTCCTCGCGCGAGGGCAGCACGGGCAGGATGGCCCGCTCGGCCAGCGCGCCGTGGCCGATCTCGCGGCGCTTGGGCGAGCCCACGCGGCCGGTCTCGCCGACGGAGTACGGCGGGAAGTTGTAGTTGTGCATGTAGCGGCGACGCGTCTCCGGGGAGAGCGTGTCCAGCTGCTGCTCCATGCGGAGCATGTTCAGCGTGGTGACACCCAGGATCTGGGTCTCGCCGCGCTCGAACAGGGCCGAGCCGTGCACCCGCGGGATGGCCTCGACCTCGGCGGCCAGGGTGCGGATGTCGGTGACGCCGCGGCCATCGATGCGGATCTTGTCCGTGATGACGCGCTCGCGGACGATCTTCTTGGTCAGCGCGTTGTAGGCGGCGCTGATCTCCTTCTCGCGGCCCTCGAACTCGGGGAGCAGCTTCTCGGCGGCCAGCGCCTTGACGCGGTCCAGCTCGGTGTTGCGCTCCTGCTTGCCCGGGATGGTCAGGGCCTGGGCCAGCTCGTCCTTGACGGCGGCGGTCAGCGCGGCGAGGACGTCGTCCTGGTAGTCCAGGAAGACCGGGAACTCGCCGGTCGGCTTGGCGGCCTGGGCGGCGAGCTGCGACTGCGCGGCGCAGAGGACCTTGATGAACGGCTTGGCGGCGTCGAGGCCGGAGGCGACGATCTCCTCGGTCGGCGCCTCGGCGCCGCCCTCGACCAGCTTGATGGTCTTGTCGGTGGCCTCGGCCTCGACCATCATGATCGCGACGTCGCCGTCCGGCAGGACGCGACCGGCGACGACCATGTCGAAGACGGCCGACTCCAGCTCGCTGTGGGTCGGGAAGGCGACCCACTGGCCGTTGATCAGCGCGACGCGGACGCCACCGATCGGGCCGGAGAACGGCAGGCCCGCCAGCTGGGTGGAGGCGGAGGCGGCGTTGATCGCGACCACGTCGTACAGGTGGTCGGGGTTGAGCGCCATCACGGTGACGACGACCTGGACCTCGTTGCGCAGGCCCTTGACGAAGGACGGGCGCAGCGGGCGGTCGATCAGGCGGCAGGTGAGGATCGCGTCCTCGGAGGGCCGGCCCTCGCGACGGAAGAACGAGCCGGGGATGCGGCCCGCGGCGTACATCCGCTCCTCGACGTCCACGGTCAGCGGGAAGAAGTCGAAGTGCTCCTTCGGCTGCTTGGACGCGCTGGTGGCCGACAGCACCATGGTGTCGTCGTCCAGGTAGGCCACGGCGGAGCCGGCGGCCTGACGGGCCAGGCGGCCGGTCTCGAAGCGGATGGTACGGGTGCCGAAGGAACCGTTGTCGATCACGGCTTCGGCATAGAACACGTTCTCTTCCACCTGGAAGATCTCCTCTTTCGTACGTCTCCGGGAGAGCGTCCCCGCGCACTTCCTGCCGGTGGCCCTGGGTGCCCCCGTCAGGGAGGGCTGCAGTCGGGCCGGTCTTCGATCGAAGCCTCCGGAGTGCCCCGCTCGGTCTGCGGGGGTTCCGACGGCCACTACCGAGGACCGGCGCCTCACGACTGCCGGGCCGGGGCGGGCGTTCCGCGTCTGGACGCTCTCTCGGATGCGGGCGGCTTCCGTTTGAAGCCTTCGTCCCGCGGGGGGGTTCGGGTCTGTCTGCCCGGGTGGCGCGCTGGTGCGCCATCACCCGGCATGCCCACAACCCTACGGTGCAATCCTCGGCCACCCGGGGAGGTGCGCGCGAGTTGTTATGTCAGGGCGCCGCGGCCCGACGGCCGCGGCATACGCGCGAGGGGCGGCTCCCCGGTGTGGGGAGCCGCCCCGAGCGGCGGTCTTAGCGGGCGCCACCGGCGGCACCGCGACGGATGCCCAGGCGGTCGACGAGCGTACGGAAGCGCTCGATGTCCTTCTTGGCCAGGTACTGCAGCAGGCGGCGGCGCTGGCCGACCAGGATCAGCAGGCCACGACGCGAGTGGTGGTCGTGCTTGTGCAGCTTGAGGTGCTCGGTCAGGTCCGAGATGCGGCGGGAGAGCATGGCCACCTGGACCTCGGGGGAGCCGGTGTCGCCCTCCTTCTGGCCGAACTCGGCGATGATCTGCTTCTTGACGTCAGAGGCGAGAGCCACTGCAACTCCTTCGGGGTCTACCGAGCGGTCCTGGTCGACAGCACAGGACTCATCGAGAACTCGGTGTCGTGAGAGCGGCCGGCGCGCTGCAGCCCACGGAGGGGCGGCGGACACACGGCTGCGCTCGGAGGCCAAGCGTACCAGTGCCGCCCATCCGGCTGTCCGCCACCCCCGAGGGGGGTGGCGGAGCGTTCCCGGGAGGGGCGGCGGGCGGCACCGGCGCGGGTCAGCCGGTGGCCCCGCGGACCAGTCGGTAGATGTCCAGGACGGCGAGCGCCAGCGGGACCAGCGAGATCAGCGTGAGGCTGTCGACCAGGTCCAGGATGCGCCCCCAGAACGGGGAGACGCCGAGCCGGGGCACCACCAGGGCGATCGCGACGAGCAGCGCGGCGCCGAACGCGATGGAGGTGGCCAGCCAGACCGTGCGCAGGTCGAGCTGGGTGGTGGAGCCCGCGACCCGCAGGAAGAACTGCGGGGTGTGCAGGGACAGCCCGACGATCAGCAGGGACAGCCCGAGCAGGCCGGCCACGGTGAGGCTGAGCACCTGTGCGGTGTAGCGGAACAGCCGGGCGCGCAGCATGGTGGCCAGGCCCAGGGTGAGCGCGAGCAGCTCGGGGAAGGTCTCGTCGGTGAAGCCGAGGACCGCGCAGGCACCGACCACGACCGCGGCGCAGCCGCCGACCAGGCCGACCAGCACCTCGTGGCCGCGGCGGGCCTGGTGGGCGATCTTCTCGTACTGGACGGCCTCGGCGCGCTCGGCCTCCTCGTCGTAGTCACGGCTGCGGGTGCGGGTCTGGCCGGGGGCGCTGAAGCCGACCGGCAGCCGGGCGAAGCGGGCGGAGAGGCTGGGCAGGAAGCCGACGGCGGCGACGGCGGCGACGCCGGTGACGGCGGCGATGTGCCCGGCCGGGGTCTCCGGCATCAGGACCGCGGCGAAGGTGGCGAGCGCGCCGGCGGTGGCGACCAGGGCGGCGGCGACGAACACCGCGTCCTTCTCCGGCAGCAGGCCGGTCAGCAGCACGGCGACCACCAGGACGGTCACGCAGCCGGCCAGGAACTGGACCCGGCCGGGGCCGTCCCACGGGTGGGCGACGGCGATGAGGCCGCTGCCGCCGATCATGGCGTGCGGCAGCGCGCCGAGGCCGAGGGCGAGGGCGGCATGGGGGTCCTGGTAGACCCGGGCGCGCACGCCGGCCAGCGCGGTGAGCACCACGGCGATCACGCCGGCCAGGACGCCGGGCAGGCCGTGCATGTCGTGGCGCAGGTCGGAGAACCAGAGCGCGAAGCCGAGCAGGGTGAGCAGCACCCCGGCCCCGATCAGGCCGAAGCCGCGCATCAGCTCGGCGGTCCAGAACCGGCGGTCGGTCTCGACGGCGCTGGCGATCGCGTCGGCGACGTCGTCGTAGACCGCCGGCGGGAGGGACTCGGCGAACGGGCGCAGCGCGAGCAGGTCGCCGTCGCGGACCTGCTGGGCGGCCAGCGGCAGACCGCTGTCGAGGACCGTGCCGTCGCGGCGGACCAGGTGGAAGCCGGTGGGGGCGCCGTCGGGCTGGCTCTGGTTGGCCAGGCGCAGCACCTCGGGGTAGACGTCCGCGAGCGGGACGTCCTCGGGCAGGGCGACGTCGATCCGGCGGTCCGGGGCGACGACCGTCACCCGGCAGTAACCGGTCGCGGCGGCACTGGTCATGCCCCCACCTCGCTCCTTCGACGCACGTGGCGCTCCCCCTTGTTGACGGTGCCGAGGCACGGCGGCGCTCGGTGTGGCGGCGGAACCGGCCCGACCGGGACGCGAGTTGACGCAGCGTCACCCTACCCGCTCGGTCGGTGACCGGGGCCCGGCGGGCGGTGCGGGGGCGACCGTTAGGATCGGCGCCTGCGCAAAGGTACGGGGGCCTGCGCCGTGTGGGGCGTCCTCAGCCGCCGGAATCCCGTACGGACCGTACGCAGTCGCGTGAGGCTGATGCCGAAGTCATCGATCGACGCCACGGGGTGGATGACACATGGGTGTGATCACGGTCAAGCGACCGGCCAGGGCCTATCCGCCCACCGTGCCGGACGAGCCGGTGGAGCTGGTGAGCCCGCCCGAACTGCCCCGGCAGGGCAGCGAGGACTGGCTGATGAGCATCCTGCCGATGCTCGGTATGGGCGGGTCGGCGGTGTTCTTCTTCTCGCCCGGCGCGGCCGCTCCGATGAAGATCATGGGCGGTCTGGTGATCGTCTCGACGGTCGGCATGGCGCTGGCCCAGATCGTGCGGGCCCGCAAGGGCGGCTCGACCGCGATGGCGGACGAGCGGCGCGACTACCTCAAGTACCTGCAGCAGACCCGCCGTCAGGTGCGCCGCACGGCGGAGCGCCAGCGCGGTGCGCTGCTGTTCCTGAACCCGGCGCCGGACCAGCTGTGGTCGATCGTCGAGGACGGCCGTCGACTGTGGGAGCGGCGCACCGGGGACGGCGACTTCGCGCAGATCCGGGTCGGCCTCGGGCCGGTGCAGCTGTCCACGCCGCTGATGGCGCCGCAGACCGCGCCGATGGACGAGCTGGAGCCGCTGTCGGCGGCCGCCATGCACTCCTTCCTGAAGGCGCACGGCACCCTGCAGGACCTGCCGTTGGCGGTGTCGCTGCGGGCCTTCTACCACATCACGGTGTGCGGGGACCCGGACTCGGTGTGCGGCACCGTGCGCGCGATGATCGCCCAGTTGACCACCCTGCACTCGCCGGACGACCTGATGGTGGCGGTCGCGGCGGCGCCCGGCGCGGCCGAGGAGTGGGAGTGGGCCAAGTGGCTCCCGCACAACCAGCACCGCAAGGACGCCGACGGCGCGGGCTCGCGCCGGCTGTTCGCCGCCGACCTGGGCGATCTGGAGTACCTGCTGCAGGACGAGCTGGCCGGTCGCCAGCGCTTCGTCCGGGACGCGGCACCCGCCGCGGACCAGCCGCACCTGGTGGTCGTCATGGACGGCGCCGGGGTGCCGCACGACTCGCTGCTGGCGAGCCCCGAGGGCGTGCAGGGCGTGACGGTCATCGAGGTGGTCCCGGGCGAGGTCGACGAGCCGAGCGGGCACCTGATGGTGACGGTCAACGCCGAGGAACTGGTGCTGCGTTCGGCCTCCGGCGCGACGTACACCGGCAAGCCGGACCTGCTCTCGGTGTGGCAGTCCGAGGCGCTGGCCCGGCAGTTGGCGCCGTACCGGGTCTCGGCCGGCGGTGACGACGAACCGCTGCTGTCCAACCTGGACTTCACCGACATGATGAGCTCGGGCGACCCGGGCTCCTTCGACGTGAACCGCAGCTGGCGCCAGCGCGCCCAGCACGAGCGGATGCGGGTGCCGATCGGCGTCGGCGCCAACGGCGAGCACGTCTACCTGGACATCAAGGAGGCCGCGCTGGAGGGCATGGGCCCGCACGGCCTGTGCGTCGGCGCGACCGGTTCCGGCAAGTCGGAGCTGCTGCGCACCCTGGTGCTCGCGCTGGCGATGACGCACTCCTCGGAGATCCTGAACTTCGTCCTCGCCGACTTCAAGGGCGGTGCGACCTTCTCCGGCATGGCCGACATGCCGCACACCTCCGCGGTGATCACCAACCTGGAGGGCGAGCTCACCCTGGTCGACCGCATGCGCGACGCGATCGAGGGCGAGCTGCACCGCCGCCAGGAGCTGCTGCGCTCGGCGGGCAACTACGCCAACATCCACGAGTACGAGCGGGCCCGGGCGGCCGGCGCGGCGCTGGACCCGCTGCCCTCGCTGGTGCTGATCATCGACGAGTTCTCCGAGCTCCTCACCGCCAAGCCGGACTTCATCGAGATGTTCATCCAGATCGGCCGGATCGGCCGGTCGCTGGGCGTGCACCTGCTGCTGGCCTCGCAGCGCCTGGAGGAGGGCAAGCTGCGCGGCCTGGACACCTACCTCTCCTACCGGATCGGTCTGCGCACCTTCTCGGCGGCCGAGTCGCGGGCGGCGATCGGCGTGCCGGACGCCTACCACCTGCCGCCGGTGCCGGGCGTCGGCTACCTGAAGTTCGGCGAGGACGTGATGGACCGGTTCAAGGCCGCGTACGTCTCGGGGCCGTACCGGGCGCCGGGGCAGCAGCGGTCGACCGGCGGGCGGCGGGTCGCCGCCCGCCCGGTGGAGTTCACCGCGGCCTTCGTGGACCTGCCGGACCCGGTGGAGGAGGAGGCGCCGCCAGCACCGGAGCAGGACGACGCGCTGGTGGACACCGTGCTGGACGTCTTCGTCCAGCGGATGGCCGGCCAGGGCCCGGCCGCGCACCAGGTGTGGCTGCCGCCGCTGGAGGAGGCGCCGAGCATGGACCACCTGCTGCCGCCGCTGCAGGTCGCGCCGGATCGCGGGCTGACCGCTCCCGGCTACCCGGCGGGGCGCCTGCGGGTACCGATCGGCATCGTGGACCGGCCGCGCGAGCAGAAGACGGACATCCTGGAGGTCGACTACGCGGGGGCGGCCGGCCACGGCCTGGTCGTGGGCGGTCCGCGCTCGGGCAAGTCGACCGTGGTGCGCACCGCGGTCGCCTCGTTCGCCCTCACCCACACCCCGCTGGAGGTGCAGTTCTACCTGCTGGACTTCGGCGCCGGCAGCTTCCGGTCGCTGGCCGGGCTGCCGCACGTCGGCGGGGTGGCCGGGCGCCTGGACGTGGACAAGGTCCGCCGGATGGTCTCCGAGGTGCACGGGGTGATGAACCGGCGCGAGGAGCTGTTCCGGGCCACCGGGATCGACACCATCGGCACCTACCGGGCCCGCCGGGCGGCCGGGCAGCTGCCGGACGAGGCCTTCGGCGACGTCTTCCTGGTGATCGACGGCTGGAACACCTTCAAGCAGGAGTTCGAGGGTCTGGAGCCGGTGATCGGCGACATCGCCCAGCGCGGCCTCGGCTACGGCGTCCACCTGATCATCACCGCGGCCCGCTACGCGGAGGTCCGCCCGGCCCTGAAGGACCTGCTGCAGAACCGCACCGAGTTGAAGCTCGGTGACCCGATGGAGTCCGAGGTGGACCGGCGGTCGGCGCAGAACGTGCCGCCGCAGGCCGGTCGCGGCATCACCCCGGAGCGGCTGCACTTCCTGTCCGGCCTGCCGCGCCTGGACGGCTCCTCCGGCATCGACGACCTGCAGGAGGGCGTGGCCGGACTGGTCGGCGCGATCGACGGGGCCTGGAGCGGGCCGCGCGCGCCGCAGGTGCGGATGCTGCCGGCCGTGCTGGACGGGCACTCGCTGCCGAAGGGCTTCGAGCACCCGGAGCGCGGCGTGGCCTTCGGCGTGGACGAGGCGGAGCTGGCACCGGCCTTCGTCAACTTCGAGACCGACCCGCTGTTCATCGTCTTCGGCGACACCGAGTCGGGGAAGTCGGCGGTGCTGCGGATGCTGATCAAGCAGATCACCGAGCGTTACACGCCGGACCAGGCGGGCATCGTGGTCGGCGACTACCGGCGCGCGCTGCTGGGGACGGTGCCGCCGGAGTACCTGGTCGAGTCCGCGGCGGCCCGACCCGCCATGTCGGCCGTGGTGGACATGCTGCGCGGGGCCTGCTCCCGCCGTCTCCCCGGCCCGGACGTGACCGCCGAACAGCTGCGCAACCGCAGCTGGTACAGCGGCAAGGACATGTTCGTGGTCGTCGACGACTACGAACTGGTCGCGACGGGCTCGGGCAACCCGCTGGCGCCGCTGGCCGAGTTCCTGCCGTTCGCGCGGGACATCGGCCTGCGGGTGATCGTGGCCCGCAGCGCGGGCGGCGCCGGCCGCTCGCTGTACGAGCCGGTGCTGCAGCGGATGCGCGAGCTGGGCGGCCAGGGCGTGATCCTGTCCGGCAGCCGGGACGAGGGCGCGCTGCTGGGAACGGTCAAGCCGCAGGCGCTGCCGCCGGGCCGCGGCATCTACGTGTCACGCCGCGTGACCGGCGGGCAGATGGTCCAGACGGGCTGGCTGCCGGTCGCTTAGCCGGGCCGTCCGTCACGGACGGTGATCGAAGGGGTCGGACTCCCGGGAGTCCGACCCCTTCGGCGTCCCAGGTGCTGAAACGTTACCTAGATCTTTCCCGGCGGGTGCTGCGGTTCCCGCACCCGGCCGGGGCGTCCCCGAGGCCTTCGGGGACGCCTGGGCGTACCGCCGCCCATCCAGACCGAGACCTTCGAATGGCAGCCTTCAACCCTTTGTTCACCTTCGATTCAATCGAGATCCAGTTCAGGTAACAAGTCGGACAAAGCACACAATGGCCGAACGTGATCATCGGATCGCATGTTTATGCCGTTTGCCGCAACGGATTCCGAAGCAGTTCCGACGTTGACGCAATCAATACGCCCAAGGTTCCATGGCGGCCCGGGAGCGACTGGACCAGAACCCGAGCAACCAGCCCAGCGGAGGCGATACCGCTCCCACCCCAGGACCGCACAGAGCCGATCGGAAGCCACATGACCGACACGCTTCGCCCGCCACAGCACGTAGCCGCCCCGGCGGCCGAGGCGGCCGCGCCCCAGCAGCTCAAGCGCTCGATCGGCGTGGTGGGCGGCACCCTGCTCACGCTGTCCTGCGTCACCCCGGCATCGACGCTCTTCGTGATCGTGCCCGAGCTGTTCTCCAGCATCGGCAGCGCCACCGCCCTGGCCATCGCCATCGGCACCGTGCTCTGCGTCGCGGTCGCGTTCTGCTACTCCGAACTCGGCACCCTGATCCCCAGCGCCGGCGGCGAGTACGCCATGGTCGGCACCCTGGCCGGACGGCTGATGGGCTGGCTGGTCTTCGTGCTCTCGCTGATCGTGGTGATGATCGTCCCCTCGGTCATCGCCCTCGGCACCGCCGACTACCTCGCACCCGTGCTGCACCTCGACAAGGCCATGACCGGCGCCGCCGTGATGCTCGCCGCCACCCTGGCCGGCCTGCTCGACCTGCGTGCCAACGCCTGGATCACCGGCATCTTCCTGGTCCTGGAGGTCATCGCGGCCGGCGTCGTCTCGGTGCTCGGCTTCGCCCACGCCAACGGCAACGCCCCCAGCCTGCTGCACGGCGTGGTCGCCGGGGACGGCGGTACCACCACCACGGTGAGCGTCGGCGCCATCGTCGGCGCACTCGGCATCGCCCTGTTCATCACCCAGGGCTTCTCCACCGCCGTCTACCTGTCCGAGGAGCTGGAGAACCCCCGCCGCAACGTCTCCCGCACCGTGCTGTGGACGCTCGGCATCTCCGCCGCCGTCATCCTGATCCCGGTCGTCGCCATCACCATGGGCGCCCCCGACCTGCAGACCCTGACCTCCGGCGACATCTCCGGCATGGTCACCGCCTGGAGCAACTCCGCGGTCGGCACCTTCATCAGCCTCTGCGTCGCGCTGGCCATCATCAACGCCGGCATCGTCATGGTCATCCAGAACTCCCGGGTGCTGTTCGCCTCCGCCCGCGACAAGGCCTGGCCCGAGCCGGTCAACAAGGCCTTCGCCACCCTCGGCCGCTTCGGCTCCCCCTGGATCGCCACCCTGGCCGTCGGCCTGCCCGGCGCCGCGCTCTGCTTCGTCAAGGGCGAGCTGCTCAGCAACATCACCGGCGTCGCCGTCACCGGCATGTACCTGCTGGTCGCGATCGCCGCGCTGCTCTCCCGCCGTGCCCACCACAAGCACGCCGCCGCCTGGCGGATGCCGCTGTGGCCCGCCGTCCCGATCGCCCTGGTCGCCGTCCTGCTCTACGTGATGACCAAGCTGGACGCGGAGCCCCTGCTGTGGACCGGCGGCATCACCGCCGTCGCCACCCTGTACTGGCTGTTCTACCTGCGCCCCCGCCAGGAGACCCGCTGGGTGATCAGCCTCCCCGAGGACCAGCAGGGCTGACCCCCCGGTCCCCCACCTCCCCCACACAGCGGTGGCCCCGGCTCCACCCCGCCCCGGGCCCCACACCACTCACACCGCAAGCAAAACCCCGCCGCGG
>NZ_JBHWCL010000187.1:0-17574 GCF_042735125.1 Kitasatospora sp. NPDC059599
CGAACTCCACCACCCCACCGCCGACACCGTCCTGGACCGCATGCGCCGCTTCGACGCCAAGGGCCGCACCAGCTGACGCTCCGACAGCCCGAAGCCCCGAAGCCACCCGCCCCCCGAACACCCCAGGACTGACAACCCCTCATGTTCCGCACCGCATTGCGCAATGTGCTGGCCCACAAGGGCCGACTGCTCATGACGACGCTGGCCGTCATGCTCGGCACCGCCTTCGTGGCCGGCACACTCGTCTTCACCGACACGCTCGGCAGCGCGCTCAGGTCCCAGAACTCCAAGAGCTACACCGACATCGCCGTCACGGTCAGCGACCGGGAGGCGGTCGGCCGCGGCTACGACCACGGCGGGAAGGCCGGCACCGGCCGGACCCTCACCGAGGACACCCGCCGGGCCGTCGCCGCGCTGCCCGGCGCCGCCGAGGCGCGCGGCGTCGTCAGCGGCTTCGCCGGCATCGCCGACAAGAAGGGCGCGCTGATCGGCAACGGCTTCTCCACCACCGGCACCAACTACGTGCCGGGCGCCGACGGAACCGACCCGCGCTACCCGCTGGTCGAGGGCCGCGGCCCGAAGAACGCCACCGAGATCGCGCTGGACGCCAAGACCGCCGAGAAGGGCGCGTACAAGGTCGGCGACACCGTGCGGGTGGCCGTCAACGGCCCGGTGATGGAGCTCAAGCTCACCGGCACCCTGCGCACCAACGACCCGCGCGTCACGGCCGGCGGCTCGCTGGCCGCCTTCGACACCGCGACCGCCCAGCAGCTCTACCTCACGCCGGGCCGGTTCGGCGAGCTGGACGTCAAGGCCAAGCCGGGCACCGACGACTCCGCGCTGCTCGCCGCCGTCAAGCAGGCCGTCCCGCACGGCGACAACATCGACGCCCGGACCGGCCGCGAACTGGCCGACGAGCAGGACCGGATGATCCAGCAGGGCACCAAGGGCATGAGCACCGCCCTGCTGGTCTTCGCGGGCATCGCGCTCTTCGTCGGCATCTTCATCATCGCCAACACCTTCACCATGCTGGTCGCCCAGCGCACCAAGGAACTCGCGCTGCTGCGGGCCATCGGCGCCAGCCGCAAGCAGATCACCCGCTCCGTGAAGATCGAGGCGGTCCTGATCGGCCTGACCGCCTCGGTGGCCGGCCTGGTGGCCGGCATCGGGATCGCCGCCGGGCTCCGGGCGCTGCTGAACGGCCCGATGGAGGCCAACCTGCCGGACGGCCCGCTGGTCATCGCCCCGGCCACGGTCGTCGCCGCGATCGCGGTCGGCGTCCTGGTGACCCTGGTCGCCGCCTGGCTCCCGGCCCGCCGCGCGTCCCGGATCGCCCCGGTGGCGGCGATGAGTTCCTCCGAGCAGCCCGCCACCCAGAAGAGCCTGGTGGTCCGCAACACCATCGGTCTGGTCTTCGCCCTGGCCGGCGCGGCCGGCCTGGCGGCGGGTGCGGCGAGCAAGGAGGTCAAGCTGGTCGGCGCCGGCGCGGGCGCCCTGCTGATCGGCGTGTTCGTGCTGACCCCGCTGCTGTCCCGCCCGCTGATCGCGCTGTTCGCCCCGCTGCTGCGCGGGCTGTACGGCACCCCGGGCCGGCTGGCCAAGGAGAACGCGATCCGCAACCCGCGCCGTACCGCGGCCACCGCCTCGGCGCTGACCATCGGCGTCACCCTGATCACCGCGCTGACCGTGGTCGGCGCCTCGGTGAACAAGGCCGTGGACAAGGCGACCGCGAGCGACCTCAAGGCCGACTTCACGGTCACCATGCAGAACTACTCGATGCTCTCCCCCGAGGTCGCCACCCAGATCGCCAAGGCGCCCGGCGTCAGCGCGATGAGCGTGGACCGCACCGTCCCCGTGACGATCGGTGCGGCCGGTGCGGCCGGAGCGGCCGGCGCCGACGGCCAGGAGGGTGCGGACGACGCGGACACCGAGTGGCTGACCGGCGTGGACGCCGCCACCATCGACCAGCTGGCGACGCTCAAGATCAAGGAGGGCGCCGCGGACGCCCTCAAGCAGGGCAAGGTGCTGGTGAGCGCCGGGAACTCCGGGACCAGCCGCTACAAGCTCGGCGAGACCCTCGCCTTCACCTACCCGGACGGCACCAAGGGCTCGCTGACCGTCGGCGGCATCCTGGAGTCCAGCAGCGCGCTGCACGGGATCGTCGCCCCCGACGCCGTGGTCGGCCCGCACGCCGCGCCGGGCACCGGCCCGAACAAGGTCCTGGTGAAGGGCACCGACGGCCCGACCGAGAAGCTGAAGCAGGCGCTGCGCGACGCGACCGGCGGCAACCCGCTGATCGCCGTCAAGGGCGAGAAGGACATCAAGGCGGAGAACCGCCAGATCGTCACCGACATCCTCACCATGATGTACGGGCTGCTCGGGATGTCCGTGGTGATCGCGGTGCTCGGTGTGGTCAACACCATGGCGATGTCGGTGTTCGAGCGCCGCCGGGAGATCGGCATGCTGCGGGCGATCGGCCTGGACCGGCTCGGCATCCGCCGGATGGTCCGCCTGGAGTCGCTGCTGATCGCGCTGTTCGGCGGGCTGGTCGGGGTCGTGCTCGGCGTCGTGGTCGCCTGGGCGGGCCTGCGCACCCTGGCGGACACCTTCAAGGGCATCACCACCGAGGTCCCGCCGGTGCAGATCCTCTCCTTCCTGCTCGCGGCCGCCGTGGTCGGCCTGCTGGCCGCCCTCTGGCCGGCCTACAAGGCGGCGAAGCTGGACATCCTGGGCGCCATCAAGAGCGAGTAGCCCGGGGCGTACGCGGAACGGGAGCCCCCGGGACGGTTCGGTCGAACCGTCCCGGGGGCTCCCGCGTGTCACGGCCCGGGGCCCGGCGTGTCACGGCTCGGGGCCCGGCGTGTCGGGCACCCCGGGCTCCGCGCCTCACGGCCCGGCGAACACCACGCCCTGGTCGGAGGGCTGCAGGCTGACCGTCGGCGCCGGCTGCGCGCCCGCCCCCGCGTCGTCGGTGCACGCGGTCGGCAGCCCGGCGGCGGCGAGCACCGTCAGTGCGGCGGCGGCGGTCCCGGCAGGCCTGCGAACGGTCATGGTCCCCCCATGGGTGGGTGATCGGCAGTTCCACCCCGGAGCACGGTGCCCGCGCCCGGGCGGGTGCCGGCCGTGACGCACTCAGGACGCACCCATGACGAAACGACACCGCCCCGCCCGGCGGGTGCCGGGCGGGGCGGTGCGGTGCGGACGGACCGCCAGGTCAGGCGGCCAGGTCAGGCGGCCAGGCCAGGGCGGCCGGGTCAGGCGGCCGGCTTCGCCGTGACGGGCTGGGCGGGCCTGGTCTTGCTGCCCCCGCCGATGACGTTGAAGAACACGGCCAGCGTCGGGACGAGGTAGAGCAGCCAGACGACCAGCTGCAGCACCGTCGGGTCGGGCTGGAAGTTGAACACGCCCTTCAGCAGGGTGCCGTACCAGCTGTCCTTGGGGATGGTGCCGGAGATGTCGAAGGCCGTGCTGTGCAGGCCGGGCAGCCAGCCGGCCTCCTGCAGGTCGTGCACGCCGTAGGCGAGCACGCCGGCCGCGACGACGACCAGCATCGCGCCGGTCCAGGTGAAGAACTTGGCCAGGTTGATCTTCAGCGCGCCACGGTAGAAGAGCCAGCCGAGGACCACCGAGGTGAGCAGGCCGAGCGCGGCGCCGACCAGCGGGTTCCAGCCGTCGTCGGTGGCCTGCACGGCCGACCAGATGAACAGCGCGGTCTCCAGGCCCTCGCGGCCGACGGCCAGGAAGGAGGTGACCACCAGGGCCGTGGTGCCCATCGCGAGCGCGGCGTCCAGCTTGCCGTGCAGCTCGGTCTTGAGGTGCCGGGCGGTGCGCCGCATCCAGAACACCATCCAGGTCACCAGGCCGACCGAGATGATCGACAGCGAGCCGCCGAGCGCCTCCTGGGCCTCGAAGGTGAGCTGCGAGGAGCCGAACTGCAGCACCGCGCCGAAGGCCATCGAGAGGACGACGGCCGCGCCGACGCCGAACCAGACCGGCGGCAGTTTGTCCTTGCGGTCGGTCTTGACCAGGTAGGCGATCAGGATGCAGACGACCAGGCTGGCTTCGAGGCCCTCACGCAGGCCGATCAGGTAGTTGCCGAACACGCTGGCTCCCTGGGGGTGAAGAGGTGGTACGTACGGGGGTGGCGGCGGGTCAGCCGAACAGGGCCTGGCCCCACCACTCCCCCGGCTTGCGCACGCCCGCCGGGCAGGCGAAGTGGGCGGAGCCGACGTGCTGGATGTACTCGTTGAGCTTGTCGCTCGACGCCAGGCGGGTCTGCAGCGGCACGAAGGCCTTGCGGGTGTCGCGCTGGTAGGCGAGGAAGAACAGGCCGGCGTCCAGGCGGCCGAGGCCGTCGGTGCCGTCGGTGAAGGAGAAGCCGCGGCGCAGGATCATCAGGCCGCTGTTGGCGTCCGGGTGGGCGAGAGCGACGTGCGAGTCGGCGGGCATCGCCTTGAGGTCGGGCGCGTCGTGCTCCTTGGCCTTGCCGTACGGGGCACCCTCGCCCTTGGTGCGGCCGAAGACGTCCTCCTGCTCCTTGAGCGAGGTGCGGTCCCAGGTCTCGATGTGCATCCGGATGCGCCGGGCGACGAGGTAGGAGCCGCCGGTCATCCACTCGGGGCCGTCGCCGGGGGCGGCCCAGACGTGGTCGGCGAGCTTCCCGGTGTCGGTGCCCGCGATGTTGTGGGTGCCGTCCTTGAAGCCCATCAGGTTGCGCGGGGTCTGCGCGTCCGGGGTGGTGGAGGAGGTCTTGCCGAAGCCAAGCTGCGACCAGCGGATGCTGACGGTGCCCATGCCGATCCGGGCCAGGTTGCGGATCGCGTGCACGGCGACCTGGGGGTCGTCGGCGCAGGCCTGGATGCAGATGTCGCCGCCGCTGCGGCTCGGGTCGAGCTTGTCGCCCTTGAAGCCCGGCAGGTCGATCAGGGCCTCGGGGCGCTTGGCCTTGAGGCCGAAGCGGTCGGTCGGCTGCCCGTCCGGGCCGGCCTTCTCGAAGAGGCTCGGGCCGAAGCCGATGGTGAGGGTGAGCCGGGAGGCGGGCAGGCCGAGGGCCTCGCCGGTGTCGTCCGGCGGCGCCTCGGGCAGGCCGGTGGCGGCGCCGGTGCCGACCTCGCGGCCGCCGGTCATCGCGGCGGCCGCCTTGGTCCAGTCCTTGAGCAGCTTGACCAGGGAGTCCCGGGTGGCCTTCTCGGAGACGTCGAAGGCGGCGAAGTGCAGACGGTCCTGGACCGGGGTGGCGATGCCGGACTGGTGGTCGCCGTAGAACGGCACCTCGGCGCCGGCCGGGGCGGCGGCCGCCGGGGCGGGGTCGTCCTGGTTGGTGGCCGCGGCGACCGAGCCGACGGCCGCGGCGCCGAGCGCGACGCCCGCGCCGGCCCAGCCGATGACGGCGCGACGGCTGACGGCGCCCTTGGTCGCGGTGGCGTCGGCGGTGGCCGGCGTCCCGTTCTGCTGCTCGTTCTCGGCGTCCATCGGTGGGCTGGCCCTTCTCGGTGCTGAACTGCTCGGGGTGCTCGACTGCTGTGGTGCTGGACTGCTGTGCGCCGGCTCACGGATGCCGCGGCGACCGGTTCGGGCCGCCGCGGCGTCGGTGGGGTGGTGCCGGGTGCGCGTGGTCGGTTACTTGACGACCACGGCGGCGGCCAGCTTCGACAGCGGCTCGCCCAGCGAGTTGACGGCGTCGGAGAAGGTCTTGCGCTCGGCCTCGGTGACCTTGTCGTAGGAGGTGAAGGTGCCGTCGGCCTGCTTGTACTTGGCGAGCAGGGCGTTGATGGCGGCGAACTCGGAGTCCAGCGTCTTGGCCAGCTCCGCGTCCTTCTCGGAGGCGACCGGCTTCAGCAGCTCGTAGGCCTTCTGCGCGCCTTCGACGTTGGCCTGGAAGTCGGCCAGGTCGGTGTGGCTGTAGCGGTCCTCCTCACCGGTGATCTTGTTGGTGGCGACCTCGTCCAGCAGCTCCTTGGCGCCGTTGGCCATGCTGGTCGCGGTGATCTCGGCGGCGGGGATCTTCGCCTGCCAGTCCTTGAGGTCGTTGACCAGCTGGTCGGCGAGCTTCTTCTCGTCGTCGCCGATCCTGGCGTCGGCCCAGAGCGACTTCTCCAGCTTGTGCCAGCCGGTCCACTGCTGGCCGGCCTCGACCTTGTCCTCGCGGGTGTCGGTCTTGGGGTCGACGTCGCCGAAGCTCTCGGCGACCGGCTCGGTGCGCTCCCAGCCGGTGCGCGAGGCCGCGAACAGCGACTTGGCCTTCTCCAGGTCACCGGCCTTGATCGCGTCGGCGAAGGCTTGGACGGCCGGGATGGTGGCGTCGGCCTGCTGCTGGGCGTAGGTGCGGTAGGCGTCGACGGCGGCGGCCAGGCGCGGGTCGGCCGGGGCGGCACTGCCGCTGCCGCCGGACACGGTGATCTTCTGGCGGATGCCGTCGCCGACCATGCCGGGCTTGCAGGCGATCTCGTACGAGCCGGCCTTGATCTCGGCGTTGATGCTGGCCTTGGTGCCGGGGCCGATGTTCTCGCGCTCGGTGATGATCTTGTCGCCGTCGCCGTAGACGTAGACCTCGGTGGTCTTGGAGCCCTTGTTGCTGATGTCCAGCACGACGTGGCCGGCCGGGAAGGTGGTCTTGGACACCTCGCACGCGGTGTCACTGGCGTTCACCGTGACCGCGTCGGAGGAGCCCGCCTTGTCGTCCTTCTTGGACGCGCAGCCGGCCAGGGTAGCGGTCGCCACGGCGAGGGTGAGCAGCGCGGCTGCGGTGGAACGGCGACGGGCGGACATGCGTGCTCCAACGGAAAAGGGCATGGGGGTGCCTCGGCAGTGCGGGGGCCGGCGGGGGGCGGGCCCCCGTCGTTAGCTAAGGCATACCTTACGTAAGGATGTCTCAACGTCCACACCCACCCCCTGAACCGTTACCTTCCCGGTGTGCGGCGGGCGGCGGCCCGGGCCGTCCAGCGGCCCTCGTGGCGGCTGATCCGGATCGGGTGGCCGAAGGTCGCGCTGATCAGCTCGGTGGTCATCACCTCGTCCACCGGTCCGGCCGCCACGCACGCGCCGGCGCGCAGCAGCAGGGCGTGGGTGGTGCTCTCCGGCAGCTCCTCCAGGTGGTGGGTGACCAGCACGCTGGCCAGTTCCGGGTGCTGGTGGCGCAGCAGGTCCAGGCTGTCGAGCAGCAGCTCCCGGGCGGTCAGGTCCAGCCCGGTGGCGGGCTCGTCGAGCAGCAGCAGGCGCGGGGCGGGCATCAGGGCGCGGGCGATCAGGGCCCGGCCGCGCTCGCCCTGGGAGAGGGTGGTCCACGGCGCCTCGGCCATCGCGTCCATGCCGAGCGTCTCGATCAGCCGCTCGGCCCGCTCCAGCACCTCCGGGGCCGGCTTGCGGTGCAGCTCGGGCTCGATGGTGTTGGTGTGCCCGGTGAGTACGACCTCGCGGACGGTCAGCGGCGAGCGCAGCGGGTGGCGCGGGTTGACGTGCCCGAGGTGGGAGCGCAGCTCGCGAATGTCGACCCGGCCGAGCCGGCGGCCGAGCACGTCCACCTCGCCCCGGGTCGGGTGGGAGACCGCGCCGAGCAGCGCGAGCAGGGTGGACTTGCCCGCCCCGTTGGGGCCGAGCAGCGCCCAGTGCTCGCCGGGCCGGATGTCGAGGGTGATGCCGCGCAGCAGGTGGCGGCCGTCGCGCACGACGTCCACGTCCCGGGTGCGCAGCAGTGGGCCGTCGAAATGCTCACTCATGGGGCAATGCTCTCCGATCGCGGCGCCGGGCGGGCCGGCGCCCTCCGTCCGCATGCAGAGTACAACCGTCGGCCCGGGCGGGGCCGGGCCGTCCGAAGGGTGGACTAGCCAGAACCCTGTTGCCCGAGGGGAGTTGGGAGGAGGATCGTGCCTCCGAGGGGACCAGGGGACAAGGGGGAGGCGGGATGACGGTGGATGCCGAGCGGACCGGGACACTGCACGGGCTGGTCGAGGAGCAGGCGCGCCGGGCGCCGGCGGCGGTGGCCGTGCGCTGCGGCGAGCGCGAGCTGACGTACCGGGAACTGGACGGGCGGGCGGACCGGCTGGCCGCCGTGCTGGCGGAGCGCGGGCTGGGCCCGGGCGGCCGGGCGGCCGTCGCGCTGGGCCGGGGCACCGAGGTGTACGTGGCGCTGCTGGCGGTGCTGAAGACGGGCGCGGCGTACGTGCCGCTGGAGCCGACCGCGCCGGACGCGCTGCTGCGGCACCTGCTGGCCGACGCCGCGCCGGACGTCCTGGTGACCGAGGAGGAGCACCGGGTACGGCTGGCGGACGCGGGCGGGGTGCAGCTGGTCTGCGTCGACACGGCGGCGGACGCGAAGGCGCCGTTCGCACCGCCCGGGGTCGGCCCGGACGACCTCGCCTGCGTCTTCTACACCTCCGGATCGACCGGCCTGCCCGTCGGCGCGCTGGTCGAGCACCGCAATCTGCTGGCCGCGTACGAGGGCTGGCGCGAGGTGTACGGGCTGACCGCCGGGGACCGCGTCCTGCAGACGGCGAGCCTGGAGTTCGACGTCTTCACCGCCGACTGGGTCCGGGCGCTGTGCACCGGCGCCACCCTGGTGGTCACCCCGTTCAACCTCACCCTGGACCGCACCGCCGACCTCGGCGCGCTGCCCGCCCTGGTGACCGCCGAGCGGATCACCGTCCTGGAGCTGAACGTCCGCACCGCGCGCCGGCTCACCGCCCTGCTGGCCTCGACCGGCACGGGCCTGCCCGGGGTGCGGCTGCTCACCGTCGGCGCCGAGAAGTGGTACCTGGACGAGCAGTTGGGCCTGCAGCGGCTGCTCGGCGAGGGGACCAGGGTGCTGAACGTCTACGGCCTGGCCGAGGCCACCGTGGACAGCACCTACTTCGACGCGCAGGGCACCGCCGCCGCCGACGGCGCCGAGCGGGTCTCGCTGGTCGGCCGGCCCTTCCCCGGGACCCGGGTGTACGTCCTGGGCCCGAACGGCACCCCCGCCAAGCACGGCATGACGGGCGAGATCGCGATCGGCGGCGCCGGCCTGACCCGCGGCTACCTCGGCCGGCCCGAGGACACCGCCCGCCGCTTCGTCCGCGCGGACTTCGACCCGGACGGCCGGGTGCTGCTGACCGGCGACCTCGGGGTGCTGCGGGCGGACGGCGTCCTGGAGTTCACCGCCCGGGCCGCGACGGTGGTCGGCCCGCTCGGCGCGCAGTCGCCGATCGGTGTGCTGGCGCGGGTTCGGGCCGCGGTCCACGCGGAGGGTGCGCTGCGCGGGCATCCGGCGGTGCGGGAGGCGGCCGTCGTCGAGGTGGAGCCGGTGCCGGGGAAGCGGCAGCTGGTGGGCTACGCGGTGACCGAGCCGGGCGCGGACGGGGCGGACGGCTGGTCGCTCTCCCAGTACCTGGGGACGGAGCTCAGGGGCCGCACGGCGCCCGTCGCCGTCGTCCCGGTGGCCGAGCTGCCGCGCACCCGGGCGGGCAAGCTGGACCGCACGGCCCTGCCGCTGCCCGCTCCGCCGGAGCACACCGCGCCGCGCTCCGCCAAGGCGGGGAGCCGGAGCGGCAAGGGCGGTGGCAAGGCCGGGGGCGCGGGCTCCGGGGACTCGCGCTTCGTGAACGGCTGCGCGGCGGTCTTCTGCACCGTGCTGTTCGCCGCGGGCGCCTGGGCGGCGACCTACGCGCTCTTCCCCGGTGCGACCGACGTCAGCGGCGTCCCCGCCCCGTACGACTCCCTGTTCCGGCTGCTCTACCTGTGCGAGAACCTCGCGTTCGGCGCCGGGGTCGTGTACCTCGCCAGTGGATTCGAGGCCGTCCAGCGGCTGGGCCGGCCGCGCCGGCTGTCGGTGCTGACCCATCTGTCGATCACCTGGCTGCTGGTCAACTGGTGCCCGCAGGACAACCTCTACCGGCTCACCCGGGCCACCGACTGGCCGCGCGAGGCGGCGCTGGTGTTCGCGTTCAACATCCCGCTGATGCTGGCGGCGCTGGTGCTGGTCCGCTTCGTGGTCTGGCGGCCGCCGGTCGGGAAGGGGTGACGGCGGCTCACCTGAGCGCCTCGAACATCCCGGCCAGCCCGTGGTTCGCGGCCGCGACCAGGGCCTCGGCGGCGTCCAGCGCCTCGGTGTCCGGCCCGGCGAGGGCGAGGCCGACGAAGGGTTCGGGCTCGTGGCAGGCCGTCGGGATCAGCGGGAGCAGGGTGACGCCGAGCCGGGCGCAGCGCGGCCGCAGCCGTTCCAGGTGGTCGTGCAGCGCGGCGGGGGCGAGCCTGGCGCCGAGCGGCATCCCGTCCAGGGTGCGGACCAGGTGGCCCGGGCCGCGCACCTCGTCGAGGCGGGCGGCCAGGGCGAAGGCGACGGCGGGGCCGGTGAGCCGCAGGTTGATCTCGGTGGGGGCGAGCCGGCGTTCCCGGTCGGTGACGAAGTCGACGTCGTACCAGCCGCGGTAGCCCTCGGCGGCGAGCCGCTCCCCCACCGCCAGGGTGAACCGGCGGGCGGTCGCGGCGGCGCCCTGCGGCACCGCGCCGGGGCCGACGGTGACGCCCTGGTAGCGGGTGCCGGCCACGTCCATGGCGCCCGCGCCGACCGGGTGGACGGTGCCGTCGGGGCCGATCACGGCGTCGTGGGTGAGGTCGCGCAGCCGGGCGGCCGGGCCCGGGTCGACGTGCTCCTCCAGCAGCAACGGGCCGTCGGGCGGCAGCACTTCGGTGCGGACCAGGCGCCGCAGCAGGGCCGCGCCGCCGCCTGCGGAGAGCAGTTCGGCGGGCTCGACCACGACGGTGCCGTAGCCGCCGACGCCGTAGGGGCTCTTCAGTACGGTGGTCAGGCCGCGGGCGGCGAGCGCGGTGAGCCGGCGGGCGGCCCGGCGCCGCCCCTCCGGGCGTTCCTGGTGCGGGAGGCGGATGCCCGGGTGGTCGGGGGCCAGGGCGGCGAACAGGTCGTGCGCGGCGGCCTTGGACTCGTAACGGCGAATGGCGGCCAGTTCGGGCCCTTCGCCCTGCGCGGCCGTCCGCCCCCACCGCACCACCGGTGCGCCGGAGTCGGCGATCCGCGCGGTCAGGGCGGGGCGGGCGGCCAGGGCCTCGGCCACCGTGCGGTCCGCCGCCACGCCGCCGTGCACCTCGACCGGGCCCCAGGCCAACTCCCGGGCCAGCCAGTCGGTCCACTCGGGGGCGACCTCGGCGGGCAGCACCAGCAGCGCCGGTTCGGGGCTGTAGCCGACGGCCAGACAGGCGTAGTGGTGCGCCTGCCGCAGCCGCCGCAGGCGCTGTGCGGCGTCCATGCCGGGGGCGAAGAACTGCGCGTTGAAGTCCGCGACGTCCCCCACGTGGACCGCCGCCCGCCCGCCGGTCCAGGCCCCCACCCATCCGTCCATGGGGCGGAAGCCTAGGCGTTGCGCCGTCCCGGCGCGCGGGTTTCCGGGAGCGGGGCGGCGGGCCGCGCCGGAGGTAGTCGATCGTCACGACGGGGCTGTGGACCGCTTGTTAACTTCTGATCATTTTTGACTGCCCAAGGACACAACTTGGCAAAGTTATGACCTTTCCTCTAGCTCGACCTGACTGATCGCCGTCAATCTCTGACCAGCTCCTATCCCTGCAGCTAACCCCCACTGGAGTCAGAGTGACCCCCACGTCCTCCTTCCGCCGTGCCCGCGTGGCCGGAGCCATCGCGATCGTCGCCGCCCTCGCCGGCGCGACCGTCCCCGCCGCCACGGCCTCCGCCGCGTCCGACCCGCGCGGCGCCGCGATATCCCAGGCCCGCGCCAACGTCGCCCACAACGCGGCGGTCTTCGGCTTCGGCGCCGGCCAGGACCTCGTGCTCAAGGACGTCGTGCTCGACGCCGACGGCACCTCGCACGTCCGCTTCGACCGCACCTACCAGGGCCTGCCCGTGGTCGGCGGCGACCTGGTCGTCCACCAGGACGCCAAGGGCAAGTTGAAGGACACCTCGCGCGCGGCCGCCCACGACGCCGCCGTGAAGTCGACCACCCCCAAGGTCGCCGCGCAGCACGGCGCCGCCGACGCGCTCTCCGCCGCCCCGGACGTCCGGGACGCCGTCAGCACCCCCGAGCTGGTCGTCTGGGCCGCCGACGGCACCCCGCGCCTCGCCTGGCGCACCACCGTCGAGGGCACCGGCGAGCACGGCCAGCCGGCCGGCAAGGTCGTCGTCACCGACGCCACCACCGGCGAGCAGATCGAGGCCTACGACGCCGAGCACCAGGCCTCCGGCACCGGCAACTCGGAGTACACCGGCACGGTCACCGTCGACACCACCCCGGTCAGCGGCGGCTACACCCTGACCGACCCGGTCCGCGGCCACGTCACCAAGGACGCCCACAACCTGTCGTCGAGCTCGGTCAAGGCCTCCTCGGGCACCGCCTTCACCAGCACCACCAACGTCTGGGGCGACGGCAAGAAGTTCTCCACCGACCGCTCCACCGCCGCCGTCGACGCCCACGCCAACACCGCCTGGACGTACGACTACTACAAGAACACCTTCGGCCGGAACGGCATCAAGAACGACGGCAAGGGCGCCACCGTCTTCGTCCACGTCGGCACCAACTGGGACAACGCCCAGTGGTCCGACGCCTGCTTCTGCATGATGACCGGCGACGGCGACGGCAGCCACGACCCCGAGCAGGTCGACCTCGACACCATGGGCCACGAGATGACCCACGGCGTCACCAGCGCCACCGCCAACCTGCGCTACAGCGGCGAGTCCGGCGGCCTCAACGAGTCCACCAGCGACATCTTCGGCACCATGGTCGAGTGGTACGCCAACAACAAGGTCGACACCCCCGACTACCTGTTCAGCGACCAGTCCACCCCGCCGTGGCTGCGCCGCTTCGACAAGCCCTCGCTGGACGGCGCCTCGGCCGACTGCTGGAGCAGCTCGGTCGGCAAGCTGAACGTGCACAACTCCTCCGGCGTCGGCAACCACTGGTTCTACCTCGCCAGTGAGGGCAGCGGCAGCAAGACCATCAACGGCTTCACCTACAACAGCCCCACGTGCAACAGCTCCACGGTGACCGGCATCGGCAACCAGAAGGTCGCCAAGATCTGGTACCGCGCGCTGACCGTGTACATGACCTCCACCACCAACTACAAGGGCGCCCGCGCCGCCTCGCTGAGCGCCGCCAAGGACCTCTACGGCGCGACCAGCACCGAGTACAAGGCCGTCGCGGCGGCCTGGAGCGGCGTCAACGTCAACTGACGCCCGGGGCGATGGGGTTCGGCGCTCTAGTGGTCGAACCCCACGTGGCAGTGGTCGTGGTGGGTGTCGTCGGTGAAGAACAGGTTGCCGACGCCCGGGACCACCACCGGACCGCCCACGTTGTAGGAACCGGCGGCGGCCGCGTCCCGCATGAAGGACGCGATCAGCTGCCGGGGCGTGGCCGCGTCCACCACGGCCATGCCGTCGATCCGCCAGACGTCGAAGGCCCGGCCCAGCGGATGGTCGCTGGGCCGGGTCGTCCCGAAGACGTCCAGCGGGTGGCCGGTCCGCACCACGCTCACCGAGAGCGTGTACGGGCCGGCCAGCCGCAGCATCGCCTCCGGCACACTGTCGTGGACGGTGCCGCTGCGCAGGTCGGCCGCGGCCTCGGGCGGCAGCTCGATCCGCGGCTCGGCCAGCACCCGGGCCACCGCCGCCGGCGGTGAGGCGGCCGCCGGGCCGGCGACGCCCGGGTGCAGCTCGGTGACGGTCCAGCGCGGCTCGGCCCGGCTCAGCCGGACGTCCACGGTCGTGCCGCCCTCGGCCACCGAGCCGTCCGGGCTCCGGGTCCACTGCCGGCACACCACCAGCACGCTCGCCGAGTCGGCGAGGATCCCGCCGTACTGGGCGACGATCACCTCCAGGCTCGCCTCCGGCGCCGCCGGGGCCAGCGGGCCCGCCTGGTCGGCCAGCGCGGGCGGCAGGCCGAGCGCCGCCACCCGGGCCCGGGCCGCCTCCACGCCCTGCCCGCCGGGCGGCCAGGCGCCGAGCGCGGCCACCAGTTCGACGGCGCGGCGCTTCACGTCGGGCTGGATCTCGGACGGGCCGGGCTGCCAGAGCGGCGGCTGAGGCAACGGGGTGGGCGTCGCGGTCGGCATCGGGCTCGTCGGCGTCGGGCTCGTCGGCATCGGCGTGCCGCTCGGTGCGCCGGGCGTCGTCGCGCCCGGACTCGGCCCCGCGGCCCGCGGCCCGCCCCCGCTCGTGCAGCCCGCCGCACCCAGCACCAGGGCCGCCGCGCCCGCCCTCAGCACCGTGCGCCGGTCCGCGCCCGGGCCGCCCCCGGCGAGCGTCCGGAGGTCAGCCGTACGGCCGGTCGGACGGTCGGACGCCGGGCCGGACCCCGGGCCGGACATGCGGTCTGCCGTGCGGTCGGTCATGCCGTCAGTATGCGACCCGGGGCACCGCGGGCGGCGGAGGCGGCGGCAGCGGCGGAGGTGGAAGCAGCGGCGAAGGCAGAGGCCGGCCGCTGCGACCGAGGGGCAGGCGACGGGGCGTCAGTCCAGGCGGCGGATCGGTTCGCCCGCCAGGAAGGCCACGATGTCCTCCACCGCCTCGCCGTAGTAGCGCCGGTAGTTGTCCCGCGAGACGTAGCCGAGGTGCGGGGTGGCCAGCAGCCGGGGCGCGGTGCGCATCGGGTGGTCGGCGGGCAGCGGCTCGATGTCGAAGACGTCCACGGCGGCGCCCGCGATCGCTCCGCCGGTGAGCGCGGCGAGCAGCGCGTCCTGGTCGACGATCGCCGCCCGGGAGGTGTTGACCAGGTAGGCCCCGGGCCTCATCAGGGCGAGTTCGGCCGCGCCGACGAGTCCCCGGGTGCCCTCGTTCGAGGCGAGGTGGATCGACACGAAGTCGCTGCCGCCGAGCAGTTCCTCCTTGGTGGCGGCGCGGCGCACGCCCGCCGCGGCGGCCCGCTCGTCGGTCAGGTTCCGGCTCCAGGCGACCACGTCCATGCCGAAGGCGCGCCCGACCTCGGCGACCCGGCTGCCGATCTTCCCGAGGCCGAGCAGTCCGAGCACCCGGCCGTGCAGGTCGGCGCCGACCGTGCTCTGCCAGGGCCCGCCCTCGCGCAGCGCGGTGTTCTCCCGGACGAGGCCGCGGGCGAGTCCGAGCAGCAGCGCCCAGGTCAGCTCGACCGGCGGGGTGGAGGAGCTGGCCGTTCCGCAGACGGTCACGCCGTGGGCCCGGGCGGCCGCGTAGTCGATCACCGAGTTGCGCATGCCGGAGGCGATCAGCAGTCTGAGCTTCGGCAGCCGGGCGAACAGCGAGGCCGGGAAGGGCACGCGTTCGCGCAGGGTCACGACGATGTCGAAGTCGGCCAGGTCGGCGGCCAGTTCGTCCTCCGAGCCGGCGTGCTCGCGGAAGGCGGTCAGCGAGACCCGGCCGGCCAGCGGCGACCAGTCCACGATGCCGGAGGCGACGTCCTGGAAGTCGTCGAGGAGGGCGCAACGGAGAACCCGAGGTGTCATGCCCGCACTCTCCCAGACGCGGTCCGGTGCCCGGCGCGCCAGGCCCCCCTCGGAGCCGCGGTCTGCGAGATTGGCCGGTGGGGGGGACCACCGGCACGGACCCCAGGGAGACCCACCATGGCCAGGCTCACGCTCACCACCTTCCTCACCCTCGACGGCGTCATGCAGGCCCCCGGCGGCCCGGAGGAGGACCGGGCCGGCGGCTTCCCGTACGGCGGCTGGCTGGCGCCGTTCTTCGACCCGGACACGGACCGGTTCATCGGTGAGGTGTTCGAGCGTGCGCAGGCCTTCCTGCTGGGGCGGCGGACGTACGAGATCTTCGCCGGGTTCTGGCCCGGGATCACCGACCCGGCCGACGCGGTGGCCGCCAGGCTGAACGGCCTGCCCAAGTACGTCGCCACCCACACCCTCACCGACCCGCGGTGGCAGCACACCACGCTGCTCGGCGGGGACGTCCCGGCCGAGGTCGCCCGGCTGAAGGAGCGCCTCGACGGCGACGGCGAGTTGCAGATCCACGGCAGCGGCGCCCTGGCGCGCACCCTGATGGGCCACGACCTGATCGACGAGTACCACCTGCTGGTCGCACCGGTGGCGCTCGGCGCAGGCATCCGGCTGTTCCCCGAGGGCGGCCCACCGACCGCCTTCGAGCTGACCGCCTCCCACGTCACCGCCTCGGGCACCGCGCTGCTGAGCTACCGCCCCACCGGGCGGCCGGCCTTCGGGGACTTCACCCGGGCGTAGCCGGCCTCCCGGACTCCCGGACTCCCGGACTCCCGGGCTCCCGGGCTCCCGGACTCCCGGACTCCCGGACTCCCGGGCTCGCGGCTGGCCGGCCGGCCTCACGCACCCGTGGGTGGACCGGCCTCCGGGGGCCGCAGGCCGTAGCCGACCCCGGTCCGCACGATCCAGGACGGCTCGCCGGGCTTCGCCCTCAGGACGGTCATCGGGTGCCGCAGCTCGTGGGGGTGGAACGGGGCGCCGTAGTCACGCCACACGATCACGTACGGCTCGTGCGGGCCCTCCCCGGGTCGATCAGGCCGCGCAGCAGCGTGGCGTCGGCGCGGGTGAGGCGCGCTTCGCGGCCGTCGACGGTGGCGATCCGGGTGTCCGGGTCGCGGACGAGCCGACCCTCGAAGGCGGTCACCGGGCCCTGCGGCCCCGGCCCCGGGACCGGGACCGGCCCGTCTCCGAGCCGTTCCGCCGGGCTCCGGTCGTCCGCCGGTCGACCGTCTGCCGCGTTCTCCGTCTCCGGACCGGGCAGCCTAACCGGCGGCGCCGGACGGCGACCGGGCCGCGTTCCAACCGACCAGCTCCGCCGGGCGGTTGGTGATGATGCCGTCCACGCCCTCCTCCGCGAGGGCCTTCCAGCGGGCCGGCCGGTCGACCGTCCAGACGTTGACCGCGACCCCGGCGGCGTGCAGGTCCCGGACCACGCCGGGGCGCGCGGAGAGCGCGTCGTCCGAGAGGTTGTAGGCGGCCAGGCCGAGCTCGCGGGCGGTGCCGACCGGGTCGGTGTCCAGGGTGGCGCGGAGCAGGCCCAGCGGCAGTTCGGGGGCCAGTTCGCGGGTGTGGCGGAGGGCGTCCACCTCGAAGCTCTGGACGAGGACCCGATCGGTCATGCCGTGGTCGCGCACCTCGCGCACGATCCGGGCGACCTCGTCCCGGGTGTGCGGCCCCTTGATCTCCAGCAGCAGCTTGCCGCCCCTGGTGCGCAGGTCCTCCAACTGGGCGGCGAGGGTCGGCAGCCGGGTGCCCGCGTAGGCCGGGGCGAACCAGGAGCCGGCGTCCAGCGCGTCCAGCTGGGCGGCGGTGAGGTCGCGGATCCGGCCGGTGCCGTCGGTGGTGCGGTCGACGGTGTCGTCGTGCAGCACGTACGGGACGCCGTCCTTGCTGGGCTGGACATCGTCCTCGATCCACTCGGCGCCCGCCCGGCGGGCCACCTCGTCGGAGACCAGGGTGTTCTCGGGCGCCGCCGAGGAGGCCCCGCGGTGCGCGTACACGGTCGGCGGCGCACCGGCCGCGCTGGGCCGGACGTGGGGCCCGGGGGCGGATGTGACCGCGCGCCGGCCCCCCGGGGCCCCCGGGGCGCGGGGCCCCCCCCGGGCGGGGGCCCCCAGCCCCCCCCGGAGGCCCCTCCGGCGGCCGGGCGGGGGGCGGGCGAAA